>CAYGFJ010000030.1:0-10813 GCA_964349115.1 uncultured Francisellaceae bacterium | reverse complement strand
CCGGGTTTATGCCTCATGAATTTCGGCAAATTTTTGCTGGTGATTTTGGGGGGCATAGTGCTTGCAGGGGTGACCAGCTTTGTTCTCCGCCACATCATCATTGCGCATATTGCACTTACATTTGTGGGTCTGACGATTCTCTTCTTTTTCTTCAAAGAAATTTTGCGTGTTCAAGGCGCTGCGCGGTCTCGATTGATTGCTGCCTTGGTACTGATTCTTCAGGGAATGGTTTTTTTCCTGCTCTATCAACAAATGCCAACCTCTCTTAATTTTTATGCAATCAATAATGTCCAACATTCTCTGTTGGGTTTTGCAGTCAACCCCTTGTCTTTCCAAGCGCTAAACGGATTTTGGATTTTTGTCATGAGCCCCCTCTTGGCATGGGCTTACACCAAATTGGGTCAACGCAATGCCGACTTGAGCATGCCTTCTAAATTCACTTTTGGGATGTTGCTTTGCGCTATTTCTTTTATCATGTTGTATTTCAGCCGCTTCTTTGGCAATGCAAATGGCGTGGTTTCGTCTTGGTGGATCGTTGGCAGCTACTTTTTCCAAAGCACAGGCGAGCTTCTGGTGAGTGGCTTAGGCCTTGCCATGGTGGCTCGCTTGGTTCCTCAGCGCATGATGGGCTTCATCATGGGTGCATGGTTTATGGGAGCAGCCACCGGTATGATTTTAGGCGGTTTCGTTGCGGGCATGACCAGCGTTACAGCAAGTGCTGTGGGGACCGTTTCCTTAGACCTATACTCCAGCGTCTTTCTCAAAATTGGCCTCGTAACCCTACTGATCACCCTTTTCATGGCCGCCTTAATCCCAACGCTTAAAAAAATGATGCAGTAACAAATGACTTGCCTTTTCAAACATTCTTTTGAATAATGACGAGGCTTTCATAAAGCATATTCCATTAACATGAACTCAAAAGGTATTAATATGACAAACAAAATTTTTGCTTCCCTTTGCTTAACAGGCGTCATGCTTGCAACAGCAAGCACTGCATTTGCAGTGACCCCCTACACTTCTCAAACCTCGGCTAGCATTTCGATCACTTCACGTGATGACTTGATCGTGGCCACCTCCGTTGTCAAATGGGACCCCAAAGCCTCGGACAATCTCGTCATCAAGTGGACAGCGCCAAAAGGCAGCTTCTGCGCCAGCTCTACTTTTGCATTAACCCGCGGCAACAATACAAACCACGATGTATCCTGGGCGTATCGTCGCGTCATCCGCACGGATAGCAAAGGCGGAAACCTCGTTTGTTCCGGACCCTGGACCGCTGCGGTCGTTGACACCAGCACAGGCGCAGTCTTGGCCACAACAGGCTACACAGTTTCCAATTCAGGAGCCCCTGCAGCCAAAGCCTCTTCTTAATTTTTACCAGTCCATCTGGGTTAAATCACCCAGATGGACTGTGCTTGAGCTCACAAGACCTTCCGTTTCTAATAAACCCGTTTTTGCATCAGGATAGCTGATCACCGAAGCGCTGTTTGCAACGCCTGCACGAATGGCCTGCTCGATATCCCCTGTGCGATACCACATCCCTGTAAATCCAGACCCAAATGCATCGCCAGCGCCAAGGGTATTCACCACTTTAATTTTGGGCGCCGCATGGAAATAGAGATGCTCTTCTGTTGCAACATAGACGCCTTCACTGCCCGCAGTCACCACCACAATGTGTGGGCCAAGGCTGAGAACACGTTGAAAAAACTCACGAAGATTGAAATAACCATCACTAAAATGACCACTTTTGATGCTGAGCTTGTCAAGCGCGACTGAAGCTTCTCGTTCCGCCGGAACCCCTTCATCATGGAGAATTGAACTCATCAAGGTTTTGGCTTCTTCCTCATTTAAAATCAAGGTGTCAATGCCATACAAACTGTCTTTGAGATAAGCACTGCCCCGCTTTAATTGACTGATACCAGGATTCACTGCCACTTTCACATTTTGTTTTCTAGCTTCTTTTACGAGATCAGGCAAATGCGCCGCAGAGGCTTTGCTCAAAGAAGTGATATAAACAAAAGCTGCATCTTTCATATGCGCCAAGGGCAAATCCTCTCCCAACAAATGGGCATTGGCACCACGATATGCAAAAACCGTGCGATCGCCTTTTAATGACGGCACCACAAACGAAGTCGCGGTTCCAATGTCTTCATCAAACAAGATTGATTCTGTATTCAAGCCATAGCCTTGAAGTTCTTTTAAAACAGCCTCCCCTGCAAAATCCCTGCCCACCTTACAAAACAAAGTGACCGCATAATCCTGACGCTTGAACCCAACCGCCGCATTGGTCGCCCCACCCCCACTCGCATTTTGCTGCTTCACCACCTCAATTTTTTTGCCCTCTTCCAACAACAAATAAGATTGCGTAAACCCTTTACGCTGATGGATCAAGGTTTCCATGTCTTCATAAGCAATAATGACATCCAATGTGGCCCCACCGATGACCAGTACTTTTTCTTGCATCAAAATTCTCCCTCTTTGAAAACCAGAGTATAGCTGATCCCCTCTCCTCATTGCCATTTCGGCAATTGAAGCCATCACTATTTACAATATACCTATAATACTATATAATACAAATAAATTATTTTACGGAGATCATCATGGCCGCAGCCCCTCTTTCTCAGGTGTATACGACTGTTGTCTATCAAAAAAATCCGCTAATGTACACATCTTATTCCCTGAGGGATTTCGGCAAAGATGATATCTTAAGCGGAGGTGCGTTTGGGCATTCCTGCGGCCAACCAACCCGAGGGGGTTTCAATGATGTTTACCCAATTACAGACCAACCTTGGGTATTAACAGTTCCACGCTCAAAGCCTGATGCATCTGATGCAGATAAAGAGGGGGATCAAAGAAGAATAGCCCATCGCCTTTCGATCTTAGAAGAAATGGGAGAACTGGGCACCGTAGTCCATTACGAGGGGAGGGTCGTTGCCTATACAGCCAAAAAAAAACCAGGAATTAATTTACTCAATGTTCTATACACGACAACAGCCGCAGGTGACACACCAACTGTAAGCACAAAACCATTAAACAATGACTCACGCATGAAACTCACCCATGCGCTCATTGAAGCAGTTTATACATTTCATGAAGTCCATCAAAAAGCACATCTGGATTTGAAACCTGAAAATGTGATGTGTGAAGTAAGATACTCAGCAGACAGGCAGATTGATACGGTGAAGATGCATCTTATTGATTTTGACACTGTACGACCCCTCGACTCTGCTTTATCTCCTGGTTGCTACCCTGGAACTGGGAAATATAAGTGTCCAGAGATGCTAAGGGCGGCAGCGCCTATAAACCCAAGGAAAGCAGATGATTTTTCAATGGCATGCGTGATTGTAGAAATTTTGTATCCAGACTTCTTTAACTCTTCTGAACGTTTGGATAAAGCTCCTCCCTTGCCTGAAGGGGCCCCAGAATGGCTACAATCTGCTTTGCACGCTGACCCTACTACGCGCCGACTTATCTTGGATGATCTTGTTCATGCTTTGCCAGGGGGGCGCGCAGTTGCTCTCTATGATGAAGTGAAAAGAGAAACATTACTTGTGTTTCTGAAATCTGAAGTGGCAAGGCTTGAACCAAAGAAGTCTGCGAAATATTATCGGTTAACTGAATTCCTGAGCGATATAGAGAAGATTTCTGATCCCGCCTTATATTCGACACAACTACAAGGCTGGCTGTTGCGGACCCTGGCTATTTGCGAAGCAGAAAATGATATTTTTAGAGTCTTCTGCCCTTGGGACCACCGCCCTACCTCGTTTACAAATCTGATGGAAAAATCAGCATTATCACAGACACCATGGTTTGCTGAGGCCATGGCAAGTACTGGAAGGTTTGTGATAATAAAAGACCCACGAGGTGGCTCTGCTTGAATTGGCCGTATTTCTTGCTATTTTGGCCGTATTTGTCTAAACTTGGCCGTATCTTCCCAAAAATGTGGCCGTATTGATGAAAATAAATGCTCAAAAACAAGCGATCTTAAATGCCTTGGCCCAAACGCAAGAACGACTTTCCCTTCCAGAATTGTTGGCTCGTTTGGGATCCACTTTTACAGAACGCTCTACCCGCAGATGGTTGCAGGAACTGAGCCAAGCAGGATACATCCTCAAAACAGGGCAAAAAAGAGGGACGCTGTACGGCATGGGGTCTCTGGCTTCTTCACTTGAAAACCCCATTTTCTCAAACGTAAATCTCCTGACTCTCTCCAAAATCAGGCGCCCCTTGTTTGAGCGAGATCCCGTGCCTTATCACATAGAGTGGCTTGATGCATATCAGCCCAATAAAGACTTTTACTTGAGCCAAGAAGAACGTGCAGCGCTTCATGCAGCAGGAAAACAAGCTGCGCTGGAGCCCGCGGGCACGTTTGCGCGAAAAATTTATAATCGACTCCTAATCGACTTATCCTACAACTCCTCCCGTTTAGAGGGAAACACCTATTCCTTGCTTGAAACTGAGAAACTAATTATTGAGGGGGTCGCTCCTTCTGACAAACTGACCGAAGAAAAAGTCATGATTTTGAACCACAAAGAAGCCATCCGGCATTTGGTGGACAGGGCCCCTCGCCTGGAAATCAACCCTGCTGAAATTTGCACCCTCCATTACCTGCTCTCAGACGGCCTTGTTCCGCCGCAATATGCTGGAAAACTGCGAGATCACAGTGTACGCATTTCTGCCTCCACTTATTTTCCGCTGGATGAACAAAACCGACTTCAAGAGCAGTTACGTAAAATTTGCACCCTGGGAGCCACAATCACTGACCCCTTTGAGCAAAGCTTTTTTCTTCTCACTCACATTGCCTATTTACAAGCCTTTACCGACGTAAACAAACGAACTTCTCGTTTAAGCGCCAATATTCCCCTGATTCAGCACAACCTCACCCCCTTGTCTTTCAACGCTATTGACAAGGACGACTACGCCTCCGCCCTCATTGCTATTTACGAACTCAATGACACGGGTCCGCTGACGGACTTGTATCTTTTTTCCTATCAGCGCACTTGTCAAGAATATAAAGCGCTTTCTGCCAACAGCAATTTCGATGAAACCCGCATCCGCTTTAGAGAAGAACGTCGTGCGCTCTTGCAAGAAATTATTCTCAAAAATTTACATCAAGAGGCCTTAGAGCGAAGAGTTCAAACCTTTTGTGAAGACCATATTCCTGACCTTCACCGCGCCTCCTTTCAAAGAACATTACATGAAGACCTGGCAGAGATGACAGAATCTCGTATTGCAGGTTTAGGTATTGATCTACAACAGTTTCATCGCTGGCAGCTACTCACGAACTTAAGGAACAGACGGCAATTCGATATCACCAGTCCTGTCAAGCAACGCGTTGTCAGAACTTGACCCCCATGATTGCCACGCCGTAGCCATGCTGGCACAACACCGTATTACAGACTCTTCTGCTACTCTCTGTAGAGCATAACCACCGAGAGCTCCGCCTAGCATGATTCCGACTCCAATTGCATTAACCGAAGAGGAGGGGAGGCCTGCATTCTCCATCACGGGTTGTAGTAAAAAAGCACCGAAATATCCTAAGAGAAATCCCGCTCCCGTCCCAAATTTGCGCGTAAATTCACAGCGACCTGCTGACATCATTTTCTCCTTTTTTAAGTTAATAATAAAAACATAACAAGGTTTACATTAAAAAACTTTTTATGTCAATCATTTTGTACGCGCCCCCGCTCCTCATTGCCATTTCGGCAATTGCCGTCACTAACTAAGCACTTGCACAAACGTTAAAAAAAAGTAATAATGAGCAGTAAAGTAAAGTAAATAAAAACATTAAAACAAAGTAATAGAGCTTCCATGAAACATACAAATCCTTTCTTCCAAAGAAACAGCAATTCCCGCTAAAATCACGGGCCTTGCAAAATAAGGGTTGCGGCTTAGACTCATGAAATGACCCCTGGTGGGCGGGAGCTCCTGAAGCCGTCACTATTACCGTCAGCGATTGCCCATGATTTAATTCTAGAAGGCTTAAGATACCATCAGTTTTGGCAAGCCCCTGCGATATACTTTGCGCGGTGCAAGGAGTCGAAATCTCTTTACAATTAAAATATTATATTATAGAATAAAAGATAATTAATAAAATTATTTTATAGGCGGCATCATGCTAGCTCTGCATTCTACCTATCAGATCACTTACCATGGAGAAGGTGCTTCGGGACCGACAAGCTACACTCCACAAGATGACACAACAAGCAGTTATGCAGCTGCGCTCGGATTTACTGGCACCCCCCAGCAATTAGGCGAGGGCGGATTTAATTGCGTTTATACAGTATCAGATCCAAATTGGGTCTTAACAGTTCCACGCCCACTCACGCTAAGCTATAATACTGTGCAGGATCAGCAGAATCAGCAGGATCAGCAAGAAGACATAGCGCGGCGCATTCAATGCTTAGAAGAAATAGGTGAGCTTGGTTCCGTCATCCGCGTGAATGGCCAAGTCGTTGCCTATACAGCCAAAAAAAAACCAGGGATTGCTTTGCTGGATGTTTTATATCATACGACTGGCGGTCTCCGTGCTAAAACCCAAGCAGAATTAGATAAAGCCTCACGTACCAAACTTAACAATGCGCTCATCGAAGCCGTTTATAAATTTCATGAAATCTATGGAAGAGCACATCTGGATTTGAAGCCTGAAAATGTGATGTGTGATGTGAAATATAATCCTGACTCAGGGCAAATTGACACGGTGACGATGCATCTCATAGATTTTGACTTTGTAAGACCCCTCACTGAAACTGTAGTGTATGGCTTCTGTAATGGAACCCCATTGTACATGTCCCCAGAGATGAGGGGCTCTGGCGAAGTCTATCAGGTCGACCCAGAAAAAGCAGACGTTTTTTCACTGGGATGTATGCTCCTGGAAATTGATAACCCAGTCGGGTTTTCTGGCTTGCCTCGTTTTCATCCGGATGTAAATATTGGCAATCAGCGAGGTTGTATAGATTATGTAGAAAATTACAAATTGACTCAGGGGTTACCATTGACTCAGGGGTTACCAATATTCAGAATGGTAGAACTCGATCCAAGTCAGCGAGCCGACATGCATAGCTGCCTCAGGCTTTTGCCACCTGATCGTCAGACAGCTGTGCTTGCAGAAGTGGCTGCGGCTACTAAAACAATAGAGCATGCAAAATGTGTACTCTTGCAGTTTGTGCACTCAGAATTGACCAGGCTTAAGCCCCATCAGAAAGAAAAGAAATACGGGGACTTAGACAAGCTCAAGTTGGCTATTAGTAGCTTTCGCGACCCCGTAAGTGAAGAAAAATTAAAAGAATGGGGCCGGCAGGCCCTAAAGATTTCCAGTGAGGAGCGCCACCAATTTGTAAGAACTTTTTTTTCACCAGGCCACCAACCCCAATCGCTTAAAAATCTGAACAGTTCCGCGATCGCAGCGACACCCTGGTTTTCTCAGGTTAAAAGTGAGACAGAGGAAAGAAGTAGATCGGATAAAGTAGATGTCCGGGCTGCATTAAGAATGCATCACTGGTAAAAAAATCTAGCACCAAGCTAAAAAAAATGGTATAAATCCGCTCCCCATTTCACTTAGCGCTTGGAGACTCTGGCATTGACACCCCTCGGTCGCATTCTTTTATCGCTTCTCTTGTTCTGCACGGCCTGTCTGTGCTGTGGGGACGATGCCAATCAAGTTAATTTTCTCAATTGGGCCCTCTGGATCAGCCCACAAGTCGTCAGCCAATTTCAGGATCAAACGGGCATTACGGTCAATCAGACCTACTTCAGCGATGAGGACATGTTGAAAGCGCGTCTTTTACAACGGAATAATGGGCTTGATTTGGTGGTACCCACCTTGCGAGATATGCAAGTTGAAATACAGGCGGGGCTGTTTCAGCCTTTGGATAAAAGCCGTCTTTCCAATTATAAAAATGTGAGCCCGGCTTTGTTGGCCAAGGCAGCCAGCATTGATCCGGGCAACCAATATGGGCTGATTTACGACTGGGGCACCATTGGGATTGGCTACAATGTCGATATGATCCGCAAAATACTGGGGCCCACTGTCACAATCGATGACTGGAAATATGCGATGGACCCCCAGTATTTATCCAAACTTCAGCAATGTGGGGTCTCTTATTACGACACGCCTTTGATTATTTATGGCATCACTTTGCATTATTTGGGATTGAATCCCAATTCCACCCAATTGCAAGATTACACCACGGCAACACAATACTTGCTGGGGATTCGAAAATATTTGACTTACTTCAGCAATTCCAACTACATCTTTGACTTGGCCAGCGGCAATTTATGCATGGTGATTGGCTACTCTGGCGATGTGCTGCGGGCTCAGCATTATGCAGAGGCTGCGGGCAATAGAGTCCACATTCAATTTGTCATCCCCAAAAGCGGCGCGCCCATTGAATTTGACATGATGGCCATCCCCAAAGATGCACCCCATGTGGCGGCCACCTACAAATTTATCAATGCATTGCTCGAACCCAAAAACGCAGCCCTGACCAGCAACACCATTTTCGCCCCCAATGCAATTCCAGCGTCCACGCCTTATTTAAACCCCATACTGATGGACCCCAATGCCACCCCTTCTACGCAGATGATTCAAGCCAAATTATTTGCGATTGGCACGCCGCCCCCTGCGGTCAATCAGGCAGTGACTGATTTATGGCTTGAAGTTCGCTATGGCATTAAGGAGCAAGATCGAAATGACTAATCTCACTATTAACTACGATGTCCCACCCATTATCCGCATCGACAATGTCACCAAAGTCTTTGAAGACCACATTGCGGTCGACCATGTCAGCCTGGAAATTTACCCAGGGGAATATTTTTCTTTGCTGGGGGGCTCAGGCTCAGGCAAAACCACCCTCCTTCGTATGCTGGCTGGTTTTGAGCGCCCTACTTCAGGCAAGATTTTTATCGATGGGGCGGACATGACCCATATTCCACCCTATGCCCGCCCGGTCAATATGATGTTTCAGTCTTATGCCCTCTTCCCCCACATGTCGGTTGAAAACAATATTGCCTTTGGCTTGAAGCAAGATGGCCTGCCTCGTGCTGCCGTCCAGCATCGTGTACAAGAAGTGCTGGAGCTGGTCCAAATGGCTGACTTTGCAAAACGCAAACCTCATCAACTCTCAGGCGGTCAGCGTCAACGGGTGGCCCTCGCACGCTGCTTGGCCAAACGTCCCAAAGTGATTTTGCTGGATGAACCTCTCTCGGCTTTGGACAAAAAATTACGCGACAAAATGCAGTTTGAATTGGTGGATATTCAAGAAAAATTGGGCATGACCTTTGTAATGGTCACCCACGACCAATCTGAAGCCATGACCATGTCGAGCCGAATCGCTATTATGAACAAAGGTGCATTGGAACAAGTGGGCACACCCAGCCAAATTTACGAATTCCCGAACAATCGCTTTACCGCAAATTTTATTGGGTCCACCAATATGTTTGAAGGCACGCTTGTTGAAAACGAACCTGACCATGCCATTATCGAGCCCCTGGAATTAAATTGCCGTTTTTATGTCAACCACCAAGTCGAAGGCGAAGTGGGTCAAGACATTTGGGTGGCCGTCCGCCCTGAAAAAGTGGAGATCAGCAAAACAGCGCCAGACCACTTCAATCCTGAGCAACCCGTCAATTGCATGCAAGGCCGCGTCAATCAAATTGCGTATTTGGGGGGATTGTCCACCTATCACGTAGATGTCGCCCTGCCTGACAACCGAGTGGTCAAGTCAACAGACTTTAATATCGAACGTAAAAATGACAACCCCACCTGGGAAGACACGGTCTTTTTAACCTGGGAACCCAACAATATCATGGTTTTAAACGCATGATCCACTCCAGCGAATACTACAACAAAAGCAACAAACTCCGCCGTTTTTTGGTGGTGATGCCTCCTTTTGCCTGGTTTTTGCTGTTTTTGTTCATCCCCTTTTTGTTTGTTTTAAAAATCAGTTTTGCCCATTCCATCATTGCAAGCCCGCCCTACACTGATCTGGTCAGCTTTTCTCACCATCTTATGCAAATCAATTTGGATTTTGGCAATTACAATTTTATCTTCACCCATGGGGCGTTTTTGGTGGCTTATCTCTCGTCCATCAAAGTGGCCTTTGTGACAACCCTCCTCTGCATTTTAACAGGCTATCCCATTGCTTACGCCATTGCTGTCTCAGCCCCCCGCATCCGCAACATCCTGTTTATCATGGTGGTCTTGCCGTACTGGACTTCCTTTTTGCTGCGGGCGTATGCCTGGATCAACATCTTGCAAATCAATGGGGTCATCAATCAATTTTTGATGCATATTCATTTGATTAATACGCCCATTCGCATGATCTACAACCCCTTCTCCCTCTATTTGGGCATGCTCTACGGCTATCTGCCGTTTTTCATTTTGCCCCTTTATGCCACTTTGGTGAAACTGGACCGCTCACTGATTGAAGCCGCTTATGACTTAGGGGGCCGCCCTGTCGTCACCTTTTTGAGAGTCACCCTCCCCCTCTCTCTGCCTGGGGTCTTGGCTGGGGCCTTGCTTGTGTTTATCCCCTCCGTCGGTGAAGTCGTGATTCCTCAAATTTTGGGGGGCATCAACACCGTGATGATTGGTAATGTCATTTGGCAAGAGTTCTTCACCGCCAACAACTGGTGCGTGGCTGCGGCCTTGGCCGTCCTGATGATGCTGGTCTTGATTTTGCCCCTGGTTTGGCTTCAAAAAATTCAAATGAAATCGGAGGTCAAGCCGTGAAAAACTCACTCTTTCTGCGACTTTCGCTGATTTTGGGCCTGTTGTTTTTCTATATCCCCATTATTTTGCTGATCGTCTATTCTT
>CAYGFJ010000029.1:0-11254 GCA_964349115.1 uncultured Francisellaceae bacterium | reverse complement strand
GAAGATCTGGATATTGTGAGCGCCTTAAAATTGGAACTGGCCTTGTTGCTCCAACCTGCTCAAAAAGAATTTTGCCTTGATGTCAAAGCCGCCCCACAGATTATTTTGTTTGTGGGTGTCAATGGCGCGGGAAAAACGACATCGATCGGCAAGCTGGCCCACCACTTAAAAAAAGAAGGCCACTCGGTTTTGCTGGCCGCTGGAGATACCTTCCGTGCAGCGGCTTCAGAACAGCTGACTGCCTGGGCCCATCGAAACAAATTGCCCATTGTCGCCGCCCAACCCGGCAGCGACAGCGCATCTGTCTTGTTTGATGCCTTGCATTCAGCGCGCACCAAGGGCATCGAAGTCGTTTTGGCCGACACTGCAGGCCGCCTCCAGAACAAACAACATTTGATGGAAGAGCTGAAAAAAGTCACCCGCGTCCTCAAAAAGCAAGATCCCAACGCCCCCCATGAAGTCCTCTTGGTTTTGGATGCTGGCATTGGACAAAATGCCCTCCAGCAAGTTCGCGAATTCAATGCTGCCCTTCCTTTGACTGGCCTCATCCTCACCAAACTGGATGGCACCGCCAAAGCTGGGGTGATTTTTGCCATCATGCAAGAATGTAAGCTGCCCATTTATTTTATCGGCACGGGCGAGGCCATCGACCAACTAACCCCCTTTGATGCAACCGCTTTCATCGAAGCACTTTTTGAGGAGAAATAACCCAATGAACTACAGGCACTACACTGATCCCTTTTTTGATCCCCTGACCCGTTATTTTTCAAAGCTGATAGCATCTGCCTCAGCCTCCATCGCCAAAGTCAATTTTTTCACTCTACTCTGCAGCATTGTGCTGGCTGTGATTTTAAGCGTCAACAGCTACTTTTCTGGTCTTTTGGTGGCTGTCCTTTTGTTTTTTCTCGCGACCTTCATGCGCAGTGTCGAGCAAATTCAAGCCAAGTTGCTTGACAACACACTGCTCCACACTCAGCATTTCAACATTTTTTTATGTGAAGCAGTGTTATTGCTGGGCTTGGCCATCCACTGCAATCAGATGAACTTTTCCCTTGTCATTGGACTTTTAGCTGTCTTTGGCTTTGTTTTAACCCCAATTTTGGAAAATGAGCTCCATACCCACTTCCACATCTTGCCGTTTGATTTACGCATGGGCTTCTTTATCTTGGCCCTGATCCTCAATCTAGGGATTTTGCTTTTGCTCTTTTATGCCCTGCTCTTGAATGGCCAGATGCTCTGCCGACTGTTTCGTTCAGCGCATTAAAACAGATAATCAATCATGAAACTGTAGCGCCCATTCAGCCACTCTGATTTTTTTATGTCATGCTGAAAGTGATGGCTGATCACAAGCAACAGCAAACCCGCATCCCGGCTTGGGGCAGACTTTTTCGAGGCCCTTGCGTTTGGTTTCTTTCATGGTCATCAATGGCCAAGCGCATGTGGGACAAGGCTCATTGATGGGCTTGTTCCAAAGGGCGTATTTGCAGTCGGGATAGCGGTTACAGGAATAGAAGACTTTGCCATAGCGCGATTTCTTGGTCACCAACGCACCCTTTTGACATTCAGGGCAGTCGACGCCAGTGGGTTCAGCTTTGTTCATGGATTCCAAATATTTGCAGGTGGGATAGCCCGTGCAGCCGATGAATTTTCCATAGCGCCCAACGCGATACTGCAATGGTTTTTCGCAGGTCGGGCAGTTGCGATCAAGCAGCTCAGGCTCAGCGGCCACTTCGCCATCCATCGAGCGCGTGTAATCACATTCAGGATAAGCAGTGCATCCCACAAAGCGGCCATTTCGGCTGAGGCGAATCGATAAAGGTTTGGTGCATTTCGGACAAGCCTCATCCATCGCTTCTTGGGTCACATCACTGCGTTTTACTGACTTTTCAATAGAATCAACCTGGTCTTTAAAAGGCTGCCAAAATTTTTCTAATAAAGGGATCCAAGCCTCTGTGCCACAGGCCACTTTGTCCAGCTCATCCTCTAAGTTGGCCGTAAAATCATAGTCGACGTACTTTGTAAAGTACTCCCTCAAAAACTTGACCACGACCCGGCCCACATCAGTGGGTTTAAAACGTTTGTTGTCGAGCAGGGCATACTCGCGTTGTTGGAGAGTCGAGATAATACTGGCATACGTCGAAGGCCGACCAATGCCAAATTCTTCCAGTGCTTTCACCAAATTGGCTTCAGAGTAACGCGGTGGCGGCTCGGTAAAATGTTGCTTGGTTTCAATGTCTTTCAAGGGCAGAACATCGCCTTCCTTCAAGGCGGGTAGCCGACGATCACTGTCATCCTCTTCGTCATCCGGTTTTTTATCTTCGACTGTTTCTTGATAGACGCTTAAAAATCCTGGGCTGGCGATGACCGAGCCCGTCGCGCGGAAAAAGCCTTTGTCGCCTGCCCACAAATCAACAGAAACCGTATCAATCAAGGCGTTTTCCATTTGGGAAGCAATCGCGCGCTTCCAAATCAGCTGGTACAACTTAAATTGATCCACATTCAAAAAGGATTTGATGGCCTCAGGCTTACGAAATGCAGAAGTCGGACGAATGGCTTCATGAGCCTCTTGGGCATTTTTGGACTTGGATTTAAACATACGAGGTGCATCAGGCAAACACGCATTGCCGTATTCTTTTTGAATAAACTCTCGCATTTCAATCAAAGCATCTTGAGACAAGACCACCGAGTCCGTACGCATGTAGGTAATCAAACCGACAGCGCCTTCGCCGGTGTCCACCCCTTCATACAAACTTTGGGCGACCATCATGGTCTTTTTGGTGGTAAAGCCCAGCTTGCGTGAGGCATCTTGTTGCAAAGTAGAGGTAATAAAGGGCGCTGCGGGCTGGCGTTTTTTTTGTTTTTTCTCGACCTTTTTGACATTGAGCTGGCCTTTTGCGGCGGCAAGCAATTCTGCCTTCACCCGTGCTGCGTCTTTGTCATTGTTGACATCAAACTGTTTAACGGGCTTGCCATCCAGAGAAAATAGTTTGGCCGTAAAATCGATTTTTTCTTTGTTCAAATGGGCCAAAATACTCCAGTATTCTTGGGCGACAAAGGCTTCAATTTCCTCTTCGCGCTCGACAATCAAACGCAAGGCTGGACTTTGGACACGGCCGGCTGAGAGGCCACGTTGCACTTTTTTCCAAAGCAAAGGGGAGAGGGTAAACCCCACCAAATAATCCAAAGCCCGACGCGCCTGTTGCGAGTCCACCAAATCCATCGACAAAGTTCGGGGATTCGCCATCGCTGCAGTGATGGCTGATTTGGTGATTTCATGAAACACCACCCGATGCACAGGCTTGTCTTTTAACAATTTTTTGGCTTTTAAAATCTCAAACAAATGCCAAGAAATCGCTTCTCCTTCGCGGTCCGGATCTGTTGCGAGATAGAGGGTGTCAGCGCTTTTCATGGCTTTGGCAATCTCATCGACGTGCTTGCTGTTGCGCTCGATCAAGGCATAGGTCATGGCAAAATGATCTTCGGGTTTCACCGCGCCGGTTTTGGCTGGCAAATCACGGACATGGCCAAAGGAGGCCAAGACTTTAAAACCTGGGCCCAGATATTTGGTAATGGTTTTGCATTTTGCAGGGGACTCGACGATCACTAAATTATTCATTGTTTTTCCTATGTTAAATCTTTATATCAGTGTGTATCCAGCTGGGGTTAGGCGAATGGCGCCAGCTAATTCCAGCATCAAGAGTTCAGTACTCAACGCATCAATAGATTGTCCTGTCAATTCAAGCAACTGATCTGTCGACAAAAATACACCTTTCTTAAATAGCCTTTTTAAATCAGTATCATGTTTTTGCGGATCTTGCAAATTTTGTTTTAAAGGCGCAGGGGTCAGCACAAACGATTCCAACTTTTCTTTGACCTCCCTCAACAAATCCGGCAATGACTCTACCAAAGTCGCGCCATCACGAATCAAACTGTGACAGCCTTTGCTGGTGGCACTGTGAATGGAGCCTGGGATGGCATAGACTTCGCGGTTTTGCTTCAATGCACAGCGAGCGGTGATGAGCGAACCACTTTTTTGGGCAGCCTCCACCACCAAAACGCCCAAAGACAAGCCGCTGATGATGCGATTGCGCATGGGAAATTGGAAATTGGCGGGCTCGCGATTTAAAGGAAACTCTGACACCACGGCCCCAGTTGCGGCAATTTTTTCTGCAAGTCCCTTGTGCTCACGGGGATAAAGACAATTTAAACCTGCACCCAAAATGGCAATGGTGGACCCCCCTCCTGCCAAAGCGCCTTCGTGAGCCAGGGCATCAATCCCCCGCGCCAAACCACTCGTTACTGCGACGCCCATTTCCGCTAAAGCTTTGGCAAATTGAAAGGCATTTTGCGCCCCATAATGACTCATGCTGCGGCAGCCCACAATGCCCAGCTGCGGCTCCTGCAAAACGTGCAACTGGCCGATCACACTCAAAAATGGCGGAGGATTGTCAATTTCCGCGAGGAGCGGTGGATAGGCCTCATCACCCCAGGCAATCAGATGGTGATTGTCCTCTTCCAGCCACTTGAGAACGCTCTCAACGTCATCCCGAGGTGCTGCTGCAAGAAACGCCTTCGCTTCTGCCGATACCCCTTGATATGATCCAGCTTGCAAGCATTTCAATTGCTCAACTTCTTTTAAAAAAGGGCACAGCCACAGGCTGATACGATCTGTGATATTCATGATTTTGATCTTTTATTGATGTAAAAATAAGGCAGCAATAGACAACAGAATCAGCAATGTTCCACCAAAAAATAAGCGCTGCATCAATTGCATACTGACCTTCAGCGCGCTGATATCAGTTTTGAGCTCGAGCTTTAATTCAGCCATATCCTGACGCAACTCTGATTTCATCTCTGACATTTCGTAACGCAACTCAGATTTCATCTCAGACATTTCATGACGCAACTCAGATTTCATCTCTGACATTTCGTGACGCAGCTCTGCTTTTGTCAAAAGCAAGCCTGCTTTTGTCGCCACAGATTCCATGTGAGTTTGCAAACACTCATCGACTAATTCAACCAGAGCTCGAGACTGCTGATCAGAAATCCCCGAAGCCCTTAAATGATCATATGATTGAAACGTTTTTACCTTTTGCATTGCCACTGCCATTTTGATAACTCCTGATTAGTATAACATAAAATCCTGCCCGCATTATAGACGAATAGAATATTTTTGCAACAACAAAATCACTCTCCTTTTTTCTTTGAGCAAAGGCCTTGCATCAGGGGGGCTTTCAAGATAGAATGCAGCGAATTTTTTATGGCAGCAGTGACAAGGATTAAGATTATGCAAAGTGAGATTCACCCCAATTATGTTGATATGGCTGTGACCTGCAGCTGTGGAAACAGTTTCGTGACCAAGTCCACCTTGGGAGAAAAACTAACGGTTGAAGTGTGCAACAAATGCCACCCTTTCTACACAGGGGATCAAAAAATTGTTGACACACAAGGTCGTGTTGATGGCTTTGAATCACGCTTCGGAAACTTTGCCGCCCTCGCCCGCAAAAAGAAAACAGTCGAGTAATCGATGGCGCAACCAGGCTCCCTCATCATTATCGGTATTGCAGGGGCTTCTGGTTCAGGAAAAAGTTTGTTGGCCAAAACCATTGTGGATGAACTGGGTTCAGATCGTGTGGTTGTCATTTCTGAAGATTCTTACTACAAAGACCTCACGGGCTTAAGCCTGGAAGAACGTGCAAAGGTCAACTTTGACCATCCTGATGCTTTCGATCATGCCTTTTTGGCCCAACAACTGAAAGAGCTACGCGCTGGACAAGACATCGATGTCCCTGTTTACGACTTTGTGACCCATTCCCGCACCCAAAAAAAATACCATATTAGCCACAATAAAATGATTGTGGTCTTGGAAGGCATTTTGCTTTTTGTCGACCCCACCCTCCGCAAATTGATGGACATCCGCATTTACGTCGACACCCCGCTTGATATTGCCTTTATTCGTCGTCTCCAACGGGATGTGATGGAGCGCGGCCGCTCCATGTCATCGGTGGTGGATCAGTATCAAAACACCGTTCGCCCCATGTTTGTGAAATACGTCGACCCCTCCAAACGCCACGCTGACATTATTGTCCCCCATGGTGGCAAGAATCGCATCGCGATTGACATGATTCAAGCAAAGATGAAAGAATTGCTGAACGGTTCTCATTAACAGACTGCTTTTCATCAACCCATTCAAAGGATCCCCCATGAACATCGCACACAAACTGGCGAATCTTCGCATGCTGATGCGTGAACACCGCATTGATTACTACCTGGTTCCTGGCACCGACCCTCATCAAAGTGAATATCCTCCTGCCCTCTGGGAACGTCGCGCTTATATCTCTGGTTTTGATGGCAGCAATGGCGATGCGCTGATTGGCCTCAATCAGGCCTATCTCTGGACGGATGGCCGTTACACGCTTCAAGCTGAAAAACAATTGGACCCTCAGTGCTTTAAGGCCATCATTGATGCGCAAGGCGGAGAAAACAGTCTCTCCCGTTTTTTCGAAACCTTGAAAGCAAAAATTCGCCTGGGCGTTGACCCCACATTACTCAGCCTTAAAACAGCCCAAAAACTGGAAAATGCCCTACACCCCACCGGCAGCGAATTGGTTTATATCCCAGAAAATCTGGTCGATGCCATGACAGGCCCCCTGCCTTTTAGCGCCCAGCCTATCGATATTTTAGATCTTCAATACACCGGCGTCTCCACTGAAGACAAAATCAAAACATTACGCGCCCATCTCAATGAAAAAGGCATTGATGCCATTGTTTTAAGCGACTTACCCAGCATTGCCTGGTTGCTTAATTTGCGCGGCCATGACATCAACTTTAATCCTCTCTTTTTAAGTTATGCTATCGTCTCCACAACCGAACTTGATCTATATCTTTATCCTGAAGCACTGACCCCCGCTTTAAACAAAGCCCTCACAGCCTGGGGCGTGCGTGTCAAGCCATATTCCAGATTTTATGCTGATTTGGCCACCCTGCCCTGGAAAAAGATTGAACTTGACCCCAAAGCCAGCAATCAGGCCATAAAAAATGCTTTGCAGGCCAACACTCTTTACTTTCATCCCTCTCCCATCAGCCTCTGGAAAGCCATTAAAAACAAGACAGAAATTGCAGGCGCGATTGAAGCCCATCGTCTCGATGCCCTGGCTCTCTGTCAATTTTTCAGCTGGATTGAAACGCATTGGAAAGGTTTGAGCGAAGCTGACATCGCCGAGCATTTGTTACGCTTTCGAAGCGCTGCAGCGAGCTTCAAGGGTGAAAGTTTTACAACCATTGCTGGCTATGCAGACAATGGCGCCATCATTCACTATCACCCTCACAAAGGCCATGACAAAGCGATTGGCGACCAAGCACTGTTGCTGATTGATTCCGGCGGACAATATTTGGAAGGCACCACTGACATCACCCGCACCATCCATTTGGGTACGCCTACTCTCTACGAGCAAGAATGCTACACCCGCGTCTTAAAAGGTCACTTGGCCCTTCAACGCACCCGCTTTCCACAAGGCACACGTGGTGAACAACTGGATGTCTTGGCCCGCCAATTTCTCTGGCAAGAGGGCCTCAACTATGCCCACGGAACCGGCCACGGAGTGGGTGCCTATTTGTGTGTCCATGAAGGCCCGCAACGCATTTCCACTGCGACCACAGAAACTGCCTTATCCCCAGGCATGATCGTGAGCAATGAGCCTGGCCTCTATATTGAAAACAAGTTTGGCATCCGCATCGAAAACCTGGTTGTGATCATTGAAAACAGCAACACATTCTGCCAATTTGAAAACTTAACCCGCGTCCCTTATTCCCGAAAACTGCTGGCTCTACATCTCTTGACTGAAGAAGAGCGTACCCAAATCAATGCCTATCATGCTGAGACTTTGAAACTGCTGAGCCCTGATTTAACTGGTGATACATTCACTTGGTTGAAGACACAAACCGAAGCGCTTTAGGGGCCCCCTATGAACTCAGTCTTTAAATTGATTGCCATCGTTGCTTACAGCGACAATCGCGTCATTGGCGATGGCAATCGCTTGCCTTGGCGACTTCCCAATGATTTGCAGCATTTCAAAAAACTGACTTTAAATCAGTGCGTTGTGATGGGCCGCAAGACCTTTGAGTCGATCGGACGGCCTCTGCCCCAGCGGGAGATGGTGGTTGTGACGCGCAATCGGGATTTTCACTCGGACTATGCGCGAGTGCTGCATTCACCCGATGATCTCTTTCCGCTGACTCGGGATGTGTATCTCATTGGAGGGGGCGAGATGTATCAAATGCTTTTGCCTAAAGTTGATGTGGTTTATGCGACGGAAGTACACACTACACTGAAAGGCGATGCCTATTTTCCAGTGCTAAGCCCCACCTGGCAAGAATGCTCCCGAGAAGCCCATTCCGCTGACGAACATCATGCTTTTGCCTATGATTTTGTGGTGTATCAGCAATTGCGAGCCCACTCGCCCTCTGCTATTCTCCCGCGATGACTTCAGCAACACACACCACTCGATATATTTTCGTCACCGGCGGCGTGGTATCGTCTTTAGGGAAAGGCGTCACCTCAGCGTGTTTGGCCACCCTGCTCGAATCCCGTGGGCTTTCTGTCACCATGCTAAAATTGGATCCTTATATCAACGTCGACCCTGGTACCATGAGCCCCTTTCAACACGGTGAAGTCTTTGTCACTGAAGATGGGGCTGAAACCGATTTGGATTTGGGACATTATGAGCGCTTCATCACCAACAAAATGTCAAAGAAAAACAATTTTACCACCGGCAAAGTCTATCAACGGGTGATTGAAAAAGAACGCCGCGGTGATTACTTGGGCGCAACGGTTCAAGTCATCCCCCACATTACGGACGAAATCAAACGCCGCATTTTTGAAGCGGGCGAAGGCTATGACATCGCTTTGGTGGAAGTCGGTGGAACGATTGGAGACATCGAGTCCCTGCCCTTTCTGGAAGCCATTCGCCAAATTCGATTTGAACTGAACATCGACCAAACCCTCTCCCTCCACGTGACTTTGGTGCCTTTTATCAAAGCAGCGGGTGAACTCAAAACCAAACCCACTCAGCATTCGGTTAAAGAATTACGGTCCATCGGCATTCAACCGGATGTTTTGGTCTGTCGCTCTGAGGTCATGCTGCCCGAAGGCGAACGTCACAAAATCGCTCTCTTTACCAATGTCCATCCCCGCGCCGTCTTCTCGGCCATTGATGTGGACACTATTTATAAAATTCCAGGTCTTTTTCATGAACAAGGTTTGGATCAAGCTGTTCTCGATCGATTCAATATCAAGGCTCATCCTGCTGACCTGTCTACCTGGGACAGGGTCATCGACCAATTGACCCATCCCAAAAATGAAGTCACCATTGCCATGGTGGGAAAATATATGAACTTGACTGATGCCTATAAATCAGTGACAGAAGCTTTGCTTCACGCAGGCATCCACACTTACACCCGCGTCAAAATTCGCTATGTTGATTCCACCCACATTGAAGAAGAAGGTTTAAGCATCTTGGACGGCGTCGATGGCATTTTGGTTCCAGGCGGTTTTGGCAATCGGGGAATCGATGGCATGATTGCAGCAGTTCGCCATGCCCGCACAGAAGGCATCCCCTACTTCGGAATTTGCCTGGGGATGCAAGTCGCCCTCATTGAATACGCCCGTGATGTCTTGCACTTGGCAGACGCCAACAGCACGGAGTTCGATCCAGAATGCGCCGAGCCCATTGTCGCCATGATCAATGAATGGTTGGATGAATCTGGAAAAGTCGAAAAACGCAGCCCGCATTCTGACCTGGGTGGCACCATGCGTTTGGGCAGCCAGGCCTGCTTGCTCACCCACGGCTCCCACTCAGAGGCAGCCTACAAAGACAATAAAATTGTCGAACGTCACCGCCATCGCTATGAAGTCAACAACTATTATCTCCCCGCCCTCGAGTCATCTGGCCTCATGATTGCTGGCCGTTCCATCGACCAAAAACTGGTAGAGATGATCGAACTCCCCGACCATCCCTGGTTTGTCGGCTGCCAATTTCACCCAGAGTTTACCTCCACCCCTCGTGCTGGCCATCCCTTGTTTATTGGTTTTGTTGAAGCAGCCCTGCGCACTAAAAAGTGAAATTTTTACAATAGGATCACGAACTCTGCTGGCCTCATGATTTGCGTCGGCCCAGTGTTCTTCATCTTTAACAATCCTGATCGAGCATCCCCAGTCACCAAAAAATTGGCTTGACTCACGAAAGCCATGCTCCATAAAAAGACATCATTGGGATCTTTGATTGCGAGATCACTCTCCTTCAAATGTGATAAAACAGTCGCACGCTGCAAAGTATTGATCATTGTCCCCACTTCATGCGGATGTAATACTTCTCGAAATTTAGGATAACGACTGGCACGCCGCAATTCCTCCAGCTGATGGGCGGATGTCACCAAAATAAATTGATTTCTTCGCCATGCGCGATAAATCTTATCTGCAACACCCCCTGGTGAAAGCAATGCACTTAAGAAGATATTGGTGTCAAGTATGACTTTCATGTTGCCGCGCCCAATCCACTGCTTCCATGACCATTGCACTCAAGTCATCTTCACTCAAATGGGCATTGTCTTTTTTAACCTGCTCTGCAGTGAGCTCTAAAATATGTGCACGAACAGCTTCTTCAATAAAAGAAGACAAATCACCTTTGCGGCCATCCCCGCGTCCTGCTAAAAACAATCGAAGTGAACGGTCAGTGTCTCGAGACACTGCAACACTCCAGCGCGCTGCTCCCATGATTGATCTCCTCAAAACATATAAACACATGTATGTTTATACGCTTAAAGTGACAACAATACAAGCACTAAAACTCAGCATGCCCAGGCGTGCGGGGAAAGGGAATCAAATCGCGGACATTGGCGACACCGGTCAAATAGCCCAAGAGGCGCTCGAATCCCAAGCCAAAGCCAGCATGCGGGACAGAACCATAACGCCGCAAGTCGCGATACCACCAAAAGTCTTCGGTTTTCATGCCCATCTCAATGATGCGTTGATCCAAAATGGGGAGGCGCTCTTCCCGCTGGGAGCCGCCAATCAGCTCGCCGATGCCAGGCACCAAAACATCCATGGCTGCGACGGTTTTGGCGTCATCATTCAAACGCATATAAAAGGCTTTGATGTCTTTGGGATAATTCATTAACACCACTGGGCCTTTCACAATTTCTTCTGACAAATAACGTTCGTGCTCAGATTGAAGGTCGATTCCCCAAGACACTGGAT
>CAYGFJ010000028.1:0-11420 GCA_964349115.1 uncultured Francisellaceae bacterium | reverse complement strand
GAGGGATGAAAGACAACTCTTTCGTCGAAAAAGGAGTGATGACCGGTATTTTGAGGGTATCAAAAGACAGCATGCTCTCAGGGCTTAACAATTGTGAAACTTATACCCCTTTGAATGACAAACGGTATCATGCGTCTTTTGGCTTTGTCCAAGAAGATTTGATTGCGCTGTTTGCCGATCAAGGCTTGAGTCATGATGAACCCAAAGTGCAAGACTGGTACAACGGCTACTGCATTAATGGGCTCACGCTTTATAATCCTTGGTCCATCATGAACTGTTTATCTCATCAAGGTGAAATTCGCCCCTATTGGGTGCTGACGTCAGATGACCAGCTTTTGAAAGAACTGATTCAGAGCAGCTCAGAAGAGCTTAAAGATAATCTAGAGCAATTGGTGCTGGGTCAATCTGTCGAAGTGCAGGTTTCAGAAACCATGCGCTTTGATCAAATCCATGAAAACGAAGACATGCTCTGGAATTTATTATTGCTGGGAGGGTATTTAAAAGCGCTGTCTTCTCATCACAATGAATGGGGCTATGCCTGTCTGGTGGCTGTCCCCAATCAAGAAGTCTTGTGGTCTTACCGTAGCATCTTTGCCCACTGGATGAAGCAAGTGCCCAAAGGCATGGGGTATCGCAAGTCCTTGCTCGACAGTCTGATGTCAGGCGACATCGACCGTTTTGCTGCCGAAACCCAAGCTTTTTTGGAATCGGCTGCGAGTGTTCATGATTATGCCACCCAGCCTGAGGCGTTTTATCATGGGTTTATGCTGGCGTTGATCGCCACCTTGCAAGATCAGTTTTTTGTATTTTCGAACAGTGAATCCGGACGCGGCCGCCCGGACATGATTTTGATCCCCAAAGATCAGAGCAAAGACACCGCCTTGATCCTTGAGTTTAAGCATGCTCAAAAGAAAGAAAAAGCCAAGAAGATTGCAGAACAGGCTTTAAAGCAAATCGAAGTGCAACAATATGCAGCGCGCATCAGCCAGTATGACCACATTCAAAAAATACTGGGTGTTGGCATTGCCTTTGAGGGCAAAAAGGTCATGGTGGCCTCAGCGATGCTGAAGCGCTGAGGGTGAAGGCGGGCCGTGAGGGGCTGCCAAGATAGCGAAAGCGCTTTAGTTTTGTTAAAGTCCCCTGCTTTAAAATACGGGAAGAAAACATGTCAGTGCGCTGTGGAATTGTGGGGCTGCCCAATGTGGGCAAGTCGACTTTGTTTAATGCCTTGACGAAGGCGAAGATTGCGGCGGCGAATTATCCTTTTTGTACCATCGAACCCAATGTGGGGATTGTGCCAGTGCCGGATTCCCGATTGGAGCAATTGTCAGAAATTGTGAAGCCGGAACGGGTGGTGCCGACCGTGACAGAGTTTGTCGACATTGCAGGATTGGTGGCAGGGGCCTCGAAAGGGGAGGGGCTTGGCAACAAATTTTTGGCCAATATCCGCGAAACCGATGCCATTTTGCATGTCGTACGCTGCTTTGATCATCCTGATGTCATTCACGTTGCAGGCAAAGTGGACCCCCTCTCAGACATTGAAGTCATTCATACTGAATTGATGCTGGCGGATTTGGAAACCATCGACAAAACCATTGTGCGCCTGCAAAAAGTGGCACGAAGTGGGGACAAAGAAGCCCAGCTGGATTGTGCTTTGGCAGAAAAAATCAAAGCCTTATTGGAAGCGGGAACCTTGCCCATTTCAAAAGAATGGAGCAAAGACGAATGGGTCAAGATTCGTTTGATGCAGTTGCTCACGACCAAGCCCATTTTGTTTGTGGCCAATGTGCTGGAAGATGGCTTTGTGAACAACCCTCTGCTACAAAAAGTAGAAGCCTATGCCAGCGCTCACCGAGCCCAAGTGGTGCCTGTCTGTGCAGCCATTGAGGCTGAATTGTCTGAACTCAGTGATGAAGACAAAGTCGAGTTTTTAGAAGAAATGGGCCAAGAGGAGCCGGGTCTCAACCGGGTGATTCGTGCCAGCTATGGCTTGCTGGGCCTGCAAACCTACTTCACCGCTGGAGTCAAAGAAGTCAGGGCTTGGACAGTCAAAGTCGGCGCCACCGCCCCTGAAGCTGCAGGGGTGATCCATGGAGATTTTGAAAAAGGCTTCATCCGCGCTGAGGTCATCGCTTTTAGTGACTTCATTCAATACAAGGGCGAACAAGCTGCCAAAGAAGTGGGTAAACTTCGCCTGGAAGGAAAAGAGTACATCGTCAAAGACGGCGATGTCATGCATTTTCGGTTTAATGTGTGAGGGATTTGCGCTTTGCAAGAATGGTTATCATTGTGAATGCGGTGCAACATCGCAAAATTCTTGATACTTGTGCTTGACGCAAAAATTAAATTCACATAGCATCTGCCACGAATTAATCATTAACTTAGGGGGGGCCATCATGTTAAGTTCCGTTAGTCAAAGAGATCGTGTCGATATCGCAGCCTTAGTTGCCGCATCCTTGTTCAGTGGTGTCTGGTATGCGCTTGCACTCATTGCCTCTGGAAAGAGTGTTTCCGACGATACAATCCCTGAAATTGCCGAGTTCGTGGCCTTAGTGGGCGGCGCCTTAGGGGCTTTTAAGATCGTTGATAAAGCTGAAGAATGGGTGTTGACTGATGCTGATGGAAGGCGGAGATCGCTTAGTAATGCCCTGAAATGCTTGAATGTTGTCTTGAATACGGCTGTGAAAGCACCTGCTGTGTTTGTAGGGGCTGAGCTTGCACTGCGTGCAGCGCATCCTGCACTGCCATTGTTTGAGATGGGATCTACATTGCCCACTCTAGGGGCGACCTTCGCAGCGGCTGTTGCAGCCAAAGAGACTGCTTTAAAATTTCTTCCATTCTCTCAGCTTAACAAAGCCTCTTCAGCTGCTTTTTTCGAGGCTGCAACGGTGATGATTGCAGGGCACTACCTTATTGGAGACGATGCAAAAACCATTAGTTTTGGTCTAACGCTTCTTTTACAAAATTTGCTTAAACGCATCTACTGCTCATCAGCTTATCCGGAAATTGCAGCGTCGACTGCTGGGGAAGCTGCAGGGGGGGTACCTTTACTTGCTGATGATGCCGATGATGCTCTTGCAGAAAGACAACAAAGTAGTTGGAGGGTGTGGGACCCGCGCACATGGTGTTCACGCCGGGCTGCTACTCCTGCTCGTCTTGTAGATGAAGGTAGGGTTGTTGTTCCCGCGTGATCTTTTTATTCCACATCCTCATCCGGCAAAAACCCGCCCACTTGCGATTTCCAAAGGGTGGCATAGAGGCCTTTCTTTTTAAGTAGAGCAGCATGGGTGCCTGATTCCTCAATTTTGCCTTGGTTGAAGAGGATGATTTCATCCATGTGAAGCAGGGTTGAGAGGCGGTGGGCGACCACCAGGGTGGTGCGGTTTTGCATGAGGGTGTTCAGGCTGTCTTGAATCAATTCCTCAGTCACGGAATCCAAGGCGCTGGTGGCTTCATCCAAAATCAAAATGGGTGCATTTTTTAAAATGGCGCGGGCGATGGCAATGCGCTGACGTTGGCCGCCTGAAAGTTTGATGCCTCGTTCGCCCACCATGGCGTGGTAGCCTTCAGGCAAGGCCTCAATAAATTCGTGAGCGTGAGCGGCTTTTGCAGCAACGATGACTTCGTTTTCAGTAGCATCTGCTTTGGCATAGCGAATGTTTTCCAAAATGCTGCGGTGAAATAAAGTGGGATCCTGAGGGATGAAGCTGATGGCATTTCTCAAGCTGTTTTGAGTCACCGATGCAATATTTTGGCCGTCGATGAGAATGGCGCCTTGATCGATGTCAAACAGCCTCAAAATCAAATTAACGAAAGAGGTTTTTCCACTGCCTGAAAACCCCACCAGCCCCACTTTTTTCCCAGAGGGAATGTGCAAGCAAAGGTCGTGAAAAAGTGAGAGTTGACTGCGATAGGTAAAATAGACATGGTCAAAAACAATTTCGCCGCCATTGACTTTTAAGTCTTGCGCATCTCTCCTATCCTTGAGTTCGGGGGTATCCATGGTCAGGCGTAGCCCCTGTGACACTTTTCCCATTTGTTCGGAGAATTCAGTAAATCGCTGGCCGATGGTCCAAAGATTGTCGACGATGTAGATGTTGATGGTGAGGGACAGGGCGAAGTCGCCAATGGTAATCAAATTGTGCCCGCGGAGCAGAATCAAGGTCGTCAAAGTGATTCCTTGCATGATGGCGAAGGACACGCCCTGGAAGGAGAACAGCTTAATCAAGACCCACTCAAAATCGCGCTCAGTGGACATAATCGCGCTGGCATTTTGGCGAACGTGGGTCTTCTCCAGAGATTGATTGGAAAAAACGCGCACCACGCTCATATTGCTTAAGATGTCGACCAGGGTGCCTGTCATACGGCTACGCAATTCAGAAGTTTGATCTGAGAGACGGTGAGCCGTTTTCGCAAAGTGCCAGGAACCGATTAAAAAGAGAATCACCCAGACACTAAAAATCAAGGCCAAAGTGGGATTCACAAAGCCCAAGACAATGCTGGCTACGACCAAGGCAATGGCATTGCCGACAAACGAATCCATGGTGATCAGCACCATTTGCGACACCCCAAGGGCGACATCATTCACTTTGTTGGCGAGGCTGCCTGCAAAATTGTTTTGGTAAAAAGTGTGGGATTGTTCCACCAGATTGGCCGTTAAAGCATTCACAATATTGGCTTTCATCTTGGGTATCATGTTGCGACAAATCATGTTCCAGACCCGAAAGAAGCTCGTGACTACAAAGGAGGTCGCCACATAAATGAAGGCCAAAATCCCGATAGCATGCGCCACGTCTGAAGGCGCCGTTGTTGTCATCCGATCCAGCATCATTTTGATTAAATAAGGCCGAAATGAGAGATCCAGCGCCCAGATGATCGCAATCAAAAAGAGGCCAAAAATATGCCAGTAAAACGGACGAATTTGTTGGAGGGTGAAGGAGAGTTTGGTTTGCATAATAATTTAAGAGAGTCCAAGTTGACTGTGAGAGCCTAATCTAGTGTAATCTTGTCTAAAGCTGGATGTGTATTCAATGATCCTCATTCAGGTCTTCCAGAAGTTTCTCAACAGTGGGGGCGGAAAATAATTTGCCACGACGAACTTCGCGCATTGCGGCAATCGTTTCCTCATTGGGGGTGAGTGGTTCAAAAGGCAGGCCCCTTTCTTTGACAACCCTCACCAAAAGTAGCCGGAAAGCATCAGAGACAGTAAGGCCTACAGCAGCAAGAACTGTTGAAGCCTCTTCTTTGAGGTGGGGGCTGATTCGAGCGCGAACAACTGCTGTGGCTGACATGAATTTTCCTTTTTGAGTCAATTAAGCCACATTGTAGCTCAGATGAGTTTGTGGCGCAATCTATTTTTATAGCTTGACAGGACTGCCAGCAATCATGTATGTTAAGCGTTCTGTCTATTCAATGTCATATTTATAATGAATCTTCCTGAATATGTAAAAGCCCTTCTGCTGCAAGATCAGTTGGTCCAAGACCAAGCGGCTTTGCTATATAGTCCAGAGTATCTTGCGATTGAAGCGGAGTTAGAAAAGCAACATTCTCTGTATGGGGAAAAACCGGATTTCGAGATCATTCTTGAGAATGGACTTCGGTTTTTCGAAGCGGGAGGTGGGCATTTTAAAGTGATGATGGCCATTGTTTTTGCGATGTTGGAGAAGTGGGGGTGGCAAGGGTTTGTCGACAGTCTGAGCTTTATTGCAAAAACCCTTGATCAGCATTGGGAAGGCTTATATCCATTGCCAGGGCGAATGAAAGGGCGGCTTGAAGTTTTGAGTGCGTTGATGGAGCGATATCTTCGATATTTGGAGAGCCACCCCGTTCAATCCCTGGGGATGGATTTTTTGAATCGTCTGCATGCTGCTTTGCAGGATTTGGATGTGAGCTTACAAAAAACATGTGGGAACGAAATCAGCGTGATGGCCTTGATTCGCCCTGTTGAAAGCGCCCAGGCGCGCATCAAGGTAGAGCAATCGTCAAAGGAAGCCCAGCAAAAACAGGAAGAGCAACGCCGTGCAGAAGCACTCAATGCGACTTTGGAGGACAATGCTGAGCCCATCAGTGTCAGTGACTATCTTGAAAGTTTGACGACTGCAGAACTCTATCAAGTGGTTGTTGCACGGATGATGGAAGAAAAGCGTCCGCTGTTGGAGGCTGATCCCTTTGAATGGGCCCTTTATAAACACCATCGCGGGCTTTTGTGGTGGTCGTATCCCTGGTCGTCGCAAGAGTTACTGCAACACATTGACGATGCCGGTTTCAATTTTGAAGCTTACGCAGCAGCGCTTGAATTGCAGATGAAGCAAGAGCATCTAAAAGCTTTACTGGCCTTTGAGGTTCTATTTGAAAAGCATCCTTTTGCTTTGGATCTGCAATATCACCTGTGTGATTGCTTGGAAGACCTGGGCGCTGAGGCGTCTTTGATTGCGCTGCTCAAAGGAGAAGTTGCGCAGCTCTGTACACGTTATCCTGAACTATTAAGCGCAAAAATAAACGGGAAGATTCCCACCTTGGGGAAGGTGGCGAAGCGAGAATTAGGGCTTCAAAGCCTTTGAAATTGCTGGAAGCATTGCTTTCACAGTCTTAGGAAATCGCCAGGGCGGATTGACAATCACAATGCCCGTTTCATTCAAACCTTGCGGTAAAGTGCTTTTTCCAACTTCTAAAGTGATATTAAACAGGGGTAGGCCTAAAGATCTCAGCTGCTCCAGAAATTGCGCGACATCTCGAGTGTTTTTAATGGGATACCAGATCGCATAGACTCCGGTCTTAAAGCGTTGAAGGGCTATTTTCATGGCAGAGAGCAGATGTTTAAATTCATTTTTATCTTCAAAAGGAGGATCAATGAAAAGGAGGCCGCGTCGTTCTTTCGGGGGGAGGAATGCTTTGATGGCGAGATAAGCATCTTGATGCAGGACTTTGACTTGAGGGTCTTTTTTGAAAAGCGATTGGAGCGCTTCGCAATCCATAGGGTGAAGCTCAGTGGCGGTCATGCGGTCTTGAGGGCGAAGCCAGGAGCGTGCAATCAGGGGTGAGCCGGGATAATCATGTGGGGAATGTTGGCAGGCTTTGACCGTGTTGACATAGTCTGTCAAACAAGGGGGTAATTGTCCTGCAGACAAGAGTCGCTTGATGCCAAATTCAGCTTCTCCGGTTTTGAGCGCAGATAAGCTGTTTAGATTGTAAAGACCCGTGCCCGCATGGGTGTCCCAGTAAAAGAAAGGCGCTTCTTTTTGCTGGAGAGAGCGGATCAGTTCAATCAAGAGAATGTGCTTTAAAACATCAGCAAAGTTGCCGGCATGGTAGGCGTGGCGGTAGTTCATTGGTATTTTGTTTCCAAAATCATGATTGGATTAACACTTTCTTTAATTTTTTCAAGGAGGCGGTTTCGATTTGGCGGACGCGTTCGGGGGAGATGTGGTATTGGGCGGCGAGTTCGTGGAGGGTGGCTTTGGGTTCGTTTAAGAAGCGGGCAGTCATGATGGCTTGGCTTCGCTCGTCGAGAGATTCTATGGCGGTTTGGAGGGCGGCGATTTTTTTGAGTTCTTCGTTTTCTTCCAGTTGATGCTCGGGGTTCACAGTGTCGGGGGCGGCGAGATACAGGGAGGGAGAAGTCGTAGAGCTGTCTTCCATGTGTTCATCGTCGAGCGGGGCATCAAATTGCATGTCGAAATTGTTCATGCGCTTCTCCATTTCAATGACGTCAGATTCTTTGACACTGAGGATTTTAGCGACATTGGTAATTTCTTCTGAGCTCATCCACCCTAGGCGTTTATGGGAGCTGCGGAGATTGAAGAAAAGCTTTCGTTGGGGTTTGGTTGTTGCGATTTTGACAATGCGCCAGTTTTTGATGATGAAGTCGTGCATCTCAGCTTTGATCCAGTGAACAGCGAAGGAGACGAGGCGTACGCCTAAGCTCGGGTCAAAACGTTTGACAGCTTTCATGAGGCCAATATTGCCCTCCTGGATCAGATCCGCCATGGTGAGGCCGTAGCCCACAAAAGACCGTGCAACGGAAACCACAAATCGTAAATGCGAAAGAATTAAGGCTTGCGCAGCGTCGAGGTCGCCCTCTTCTTTCAGTTTAAGGGCGAGTGCCTTTTCTTCTTCTTCCGTCAGCATGGGGATGCTATTCACAAAATGGACGTATTCCTCAATGCTTGAGATGGGGCCGGTGACAGGGCCTCCAGTGTATTGGGTGAGTTCTGTTTTTCTGCTCATAGATCCTTCAGAAGGGGAGTCAACTCATCGTTTTCATGCATTTCACAGAGAATATCACAACCACCAATCAATTCGCCTTTGATGTAAATTTGGGGAAAAGTAGGCCAGTTCATCATCTTGGGGAGGGTGGCGCGAATGTCTGGAAAGTCCAAAATATTGACGTGGTCAAAGGGGATTCCATAGCTTTCCAATACCGCAACTGAGCGGGCAGAAAATCCACACATGGGCATCTCAGGCGTGCCTTTCATATAAATTAGTAGGGGATGAGTTGCAATGTGTTCGCGAATCGTGTCTTCTGTATTCATGTGATTTCCTTCCTTTGTTGAATTTTAAGTTGAGCGACCAGGTCTTTGACTTTTTGGGCATGATTCTTATGGGCGACCATAACGACATCTTTGGTTTCAATGATGATAAGGTCCTTCACGCCAACAGTTGCGATGAGACGATGCTCGGCGCGAATCATAGAATTGGTGGTGTCGATGCAGGTGATGTCCCCATGAAGGATATTTTGGTTTTCATCGCGAGGCAAGACATCATGAAGTGCTGTCCAGGAGCCCACGTCATTCCAGCTGACATTGAGGGGGTAGACCAGCGCTCGGTCCGTCTTTTCCATGACGGCGTAGTCTACTGATTCACTGGGGCAGTCTTTGAAGCTGTCATTGAGGCCAAAGAAACCTTGAGTCGATTTTTGGAGAGACTGAGATTCTTTTTTGCAAAAGTCGAAGATGTCTTTTCTATATTTTAAAAGTTCTTGCAAATAGGTATTTGCTGAAAAGAGAAACATGCCGCTGTTCCAGTAATAGCCGCCCTCTTTGAGATAGGCCTCAGCTCTGTCTTGCTTTGGTTTTTCAACAAACTGAGCGACTTTAAACAGAGGGGGCGTGACGCTTTCCCCAGCGCGAATATACCCATAGCCTGTTTCAGGATAGGTGGGTTGAATTCCAAAGGTCAGCAGAAATTGATCTTGTGCCAAAGGGGCGGCTTTTATAATGCTCTCAAGAAAATGATCTGTTTCTTGAATCAAGTGATCGGCGGGTAGAATCAGCAACAGTGGATCTTTATTTTGGTATAAAGTTTGTGCTAATAAAGCAGCCATGGCAATCGCTGGAGCTGTATTGCGACCAGCGGGCTCTAAAATCAATTTGGGCTCAGTAATTCCGAGTTCTAGCATTTGTTCGGCAACCAGAAAGCGATACTGGTGGTTGCAAATGACGATGGGTTCTTCAACTTCTTTCAAAGGTTGAATGCGTTTGATGGTTTCTTGCAGCAAAGAATTTTCACCCACCAGCGTCAAGAGTTGCTTGGGATAATGCTCACGAGAGAGAGGCCAGAGTCTCGAACCTGTTCCGCCTGCTAAGATGATGGGAATGATCATGCTAATAGATCTTGATAGAGTTGAAAATAACGTTGGCCCATCATAACAGATTGGAACTGTTCTAAAAACCAGGCGTGCCCCGTTTGACCCATTTTTTTGGCAAGTGTAGGGTTTTGTAGGGTTTTGATGGCATGAACAAGCGCAGTGACGTCAGCTGGGGGGATGACGAAGCCCGTTTTTCCATTTTGATTGACATAGCTTGTTCCTGTGCCTAGCGCTGTTGAGATGAGTGGTTTACGATGCATTAAGGCTTCCAAGAGTACAATCCCAAAAGCCTCAGCACGGGTATGGGAAGGCAGTACCACCATTTGACAAAGCTGATAGAGGGCCGCTTTGTCCTCTTCGCTGACACGCCCTACAAGATGAACATTTTTCAAGTTTTTTTGCAGAATGAGGGCACGCAATTCTGCATCCAGGGGGCCTCCACCGGCAATGACAATGGGAAGGTCAAGCTGTAATGCAGCGTCCAGCAAGGTGAGCAAACCTTTATAATGACGCAAGACCCCTACAAATAAAACAAAATCTACCCCCAGCTGTACTCGCCAGTGTTGAAGTCGCGTTTTTGATACTGAAGGATAGGTGAGGGGATCAATCCCCAGGGGAATCACTGTACATTTTTCGCGATATTGAGAAAGAGTTTCACTGCTTTCCATTAGCGGAGTAGAAGTGGGCACGATTCGGTGGACCTGATTTAAAAAAGCCTTCTGAAAAGGAGAGTATATTTTACGAAGCAAGCTATGTTTTAAAGCATCCGCATGAAATGTGACCATTGCAGGACGATCAGTTTTTCGTAAAACCTCTGTAAAGTCGGCAAATGGCCAGGGGTAATGAAAGTGCAGGAGATCAAATTGCTGGGCAATTGTTTTAAATTGACTAAAAAAATTCAAACTAAAAGGGCAGGAGGCCATTTCAATATTGTTTTTCAGGCGAATGATTGGAAGATCATCTATAGAATCTGTGCGTGGATGTTTTGACGTTGTCAGTAAGGTATGGGATGCGCCGAGTTTTGTCGTCTCAAGATAAATATTTTTAATGACCTGCTCGATACCGCCAAACGTATCAGGGGTGTAGGTTTTATAGATTTGAAGGATTTTCATTTGCAAACTCTTGGAAAATTTTAAGATGTTGGAGAGAGGCGCGGTCCCAAGAAAAACGTTTGAGATTGTCATAACCTTTTTGAATCAGGGTGTTGCGAAGCATTTTATTTTCAATAATATCTTGTAAAGCGCTTGTGATGGATTCAACAGAATAGGGATCTACATGTAGCGCAGCAGATCCGGAGACTTCCATACAGGCAGGGTCTGTTGAGGTTAAAACAGGAGTGCCCGCACACATTGCTTCTAAAAGGGGCAAGCCAAAACCTTCATACAAGGAAGGGAAAGCGAAGCAAGCAGCGTGCTGCATGAGAGAATAAATTTGTGTGGTTTCAACATAAGCGAGGTAACGTACTTTTCCTTTTGCTTCAAGGGCTTTAATGGTGTTGAAGAGAGTGTGATCGATCCAGCCTCTTCCTCCTGCCAAAACAAGTAAATACTCCTTTTGAAATGATGGCGGGAGTGCAAGATAAGCCTGGATGAGACGCGCTATGTTTTTACGAGGCTCCAATGTCCCTAAGAAAAAAATATAGGGGCGCTCGATCACTCGGATGTGATTTGAGTCCTGTGCTTGAAGAGGCGAGAAGCCAGAATGAATGACTGTTATTTTCTGTGGGGCGATGTTTAAAAGCTGGATCAGATCCTGCTTGCTTGCTTCTGAAACCGTGATAATGTGGTCTGCTTTCTTGACAGAAGCAGGCAGTAAAACCTTTTCAACCCAGTGT
>CAYGFJ010000027.1:0-11554 GCA_964349115.1 uncultured Francisellaceae bacterium | reverse complement strand
TCCTGACACCATCATTGTGGCCACAGTCTCGGCCATTTATGGCTTGGGGGACCCTGAGTCTTACCTCAAAATGCTGATCCATTTGGAAAAGGCTGAAAAAGCCAATCGAAAGGATGTCATTTTGCGCCTGATTGCCCTTCAGTACACGCGCAATGATTTGCTTCTGGAACGGGGCAACTATCGCGCTCGGGGTGACATTCTGGACGTCTTTCCTGCTGACTCTGCCGTCGATGCCCTCCGCATTGAATTCTTCGATGATGAAGTGTCCTCCCTCAAATATTTCGACCCCTTAACAGGCAAAGTCCTGCGTGAAGTCCCGCGCATCACGATTTATCCCAAAAGCCATTATGTCACCCCGCGTGAAATCATTGTGGGTATGATCGACCAGATGAAACTAGACTTGTCTGATCGCCTCAAAGAATTTGAGGCCGCTCACCAATTTGTGGAAGCCCAGCGCCTTCGTGAACGCACGATGTACGACATTGAAATGCTGTCCGAGATCGGCTATTGCAAAGGCATTGAAAACTATTCCCGCTATCTTTCAGGCCGCTTGCCTGGTGAACCCCCACCGACTTTGATGGATTATCTTCCCAAAGACGCCCTCCTCGTCATCGACGAATCCCACGTCACCCTCCCCCAATTGGGCGCCATGTACAAAGGCGATCGCGCTCGCAAAGAGAATCTCGTCAATTATGGCTTTCGTCTACCTGTAGCCTTGGACAATCGCCCCCTTCAATTTCAAGAATTTGAATCGATCGCCCCCCAAGCCATTTATGTCTCGGCTACTCCAGGCGAGTTTGAATTGGAAAAAGCAGGCGGTGATGTGGCCGAACAAGTGGTTCGCCCCACCGGTTTGGTGGATCCTGAGATCATCATCCGGCCCGTTGCAACCCAGGTTGACGACGTCTTATCGGAAATCAAACAACGCGCCTTAATCGGTGAGCGGGTGTTGATTACCACCTTAACCAAAAGAATGTCCGAAAATTTAAGTGATTATTTAAATGAGCAACAGGTCCGCGTCCGTTATCTTCACTCTGACATCGAAACCGTCGAACGCGTTGAGATCCTCCGCGATCTGCGCCTGGGTGTCTTTTATGTTCTGGTTGGCATCAATCTGTTGCGTGAAGGCTTAGATCTGCCTGAGGTTTCCTTAGTCGCCATTTTCGATGCGGACAAACAAGGCTTCCTCCGCTCTGCCCGTTCCCTCATCCAAACTATCGGCCGCGCTGCTCGAAACATCAACGGCAAAGCCATTCTTTACGCCGACTCCATCACCCCCGCCATGAAATCCGCCATCGACGAAACTGACCGCCGCCGCGCTAAGCAAGTCCTCTATAATGTCGAACACCACATCACCCCCACTACCATCCAACGCGCCATCCAAGACACCATGGAAGGCGCCCGCGATACTCCCAATGCCTCTCCCAGCAAACCGCTTTCTGCCCGTGCTGAACTCGAATCTATGACCCCAGCCCAAGTCGCTCAAGCCTTAAAATCGCTTGAGAAAAAAATGCGTGAGCACGCCAAAAACCTAGAGTTCGAACAAGCCGCTCAAGTCCGGGATGAGATTCTGACGATGGAGCGGTATTTTACTGCATAGCCATCAAATCACAAAATCCTGCCGCCTGATACCAAAGGCAAGCAAACTGACAAAATACGTCACAACGCCAACAGCGATCAGCAAAAAAAGATGAGCAACACGCAAAAAGGGAGACCAAGCAACCCAAGCATGAAGATTGCCTTCTAGAAAATGAACGAAGACCACCATCAGGACATTGCCCGTCAAAGTGCCTAAAATCACCTTGCGCCAGCCCTCTCTGAAAACGAGCAAGTTTTGGCGACGGAGAATCCAGAGCAACACCAGAGAATTGAACATGGCTGCAAGCGACGTCGACAAGGCCAGTCCCACGTGTTTCAAGGGGAAAATCAAAATGGTGTTGAAAACAATGTTGACCCCCACCGCAATCATCCCGACTTTAACAGGCGTGCGCATGTCTTGGCGTGAATAAAAGGCAGAGACCACAATTTTGACCATGATGAAGAAAAAGAGGCCAATTGAAAAAGCCCAGAGGCTGTCTTCCGTCATTTTGACGTCGAGGAAATTGAACTTTCCATAATTGAATAAGGTCACCAAGATGGGACCTGCCAAGACTGCCAAACCCACAGCACAAGGCAACGCGATCATCACCACCAATTTCAAGGCCCAGTCTAAGGCGCGCTTGAACTCATCCAGATTATTGCGAGCCATTTGCTCAGAGAGGTGGGGCATCACGACAGTGGCCAAAGCCACGCCAAAAACTCCCAGAGGAAATTGCATGAGCCGATCAGCGTAATACAACCAAGAGACACTTCCTGTGGGCAAGAAGGTTGCATACATGCTGTCAATCAACATCCCCAACTGGGCGATCGACACACCAAACAAAGCGGGGATCATCATCTTCATGATGCGTTTGACATTGGGGTCACGCCAGCCCCATTGAGGCCAGACCAGCATTTTTAAGCGCCAGAGAAAAGGGATCTGCAACATCAACTGCAGCACTCCAGCCAAAACCACCCCCCAGGCTGCAGCCACAATGGGTTTGTCATGAAAATACGGGGTCAAAGACACTGCCGCCCAGCTCATCGATACACTGAGCAATAAGGGCGTAATGGCAGGAATGGCGTACTGCTTAAACGAATTTTGAATCGACCCAGCGAGCCCCGTCAGCGAAATAAAGAAAATATAAGGGAACATGATGCGCAGCATTTCGTTCAGCAAAGCAAATTTTTGTGGCTGATGAATATAGGCTGGGGCAAAAACCATGGCCCACAAAGGCGATGCCATCACCCCCAGCAGGCTCACTCCGATCAAAATCACCCCTAGGGTGCCTGAGACCTTGGCAATCAGATCACGTAATTCCTGCTCTGATTTCTGAATACTGACTTCCTTTAAAACCGGCATAAATGCCTGGGAGAAGGCCCCCTCTGCAAAAATTTTGCGTAGAAAATTGGGGATGCGAAACGCAATGACAAAGGCATCCATCTGGCCGCTTGCCCCAAAAATGACCGCAAAAACGTTTTCCCGCAAAAATCCAACCAAACGGGAGATAAATGTTAAAAAACCAACGAGGGAACTGGATTTAAAAAGTTGCTTGCTCACGACCCCCCACCAAAAATAACTGACAGGGCTTTGGCGGCACCTTTGGCAACACCGCCAACGATGTTTCCGGGAAGTTCAATGCTTCCTTTGACAATGCCTGTCACGCCGCGACCCAATTGGTCAACCAGGTACTGCATAATCTGGGATTGAATTGACGCCCAGTCGACGCCTTGTTGCAAATTGCTGAATGGACCTATAAGCGTGTAGGGGATGGTCAAATTACGGATCATATTTTTGTTGGCTGCTAAACCACGAATGGTTAAAGCGTAGTTCATCTTCTGCTGATTTAAATCAACACTTCCTGTACCAGAAGCTTGAACCAACGGGCCCACAATCGTTAAGAGTGGAGTGGTCAACACCCCATTTTGAATTTGCACATCCGCCCGCAGCATACCAAAATTGGTGGCCGTACCATTGCTGGCATTGTGGCTGTTTTGGCTGGCACTTTGCAAAGCAGTCAATTGGTTTTGAATCTGCGCTGAAGCTTTGCCCACCTGGTTGAGATTGGCCACATTCGTCGCCATTTGATCGAGACTCGCAATGAGTGCCGCAAGATCAAAGCCTTGCAATGTGACATTTTGAATACTGAGGTGCTGACTTGCATTCAAGGTCGAAGGCAAATGCACACTGTCAAACGCCTGAATACTCATTGTTCCAAACAAAGCAATGCCCTGAAGGGGCAAGTGCATGCCATTTAAATTGGTGTAATCTGCGAGATCCAGCTGATCAAGCACCAGATTCTCTTTCATTCGAAAGGGCGAAAAAGATTGAAAATGCAAGTCACCTGTGGCCTGGGAGCCCCCCACATTGATTTGCAATGGATTAAAATCCAGAGAATTCATGCTGCCTTTGAAAGTGCTGGAGAGGGCCACCTGATCCAAAATCGCCGCATTGGGCAATTCAGGAACGGGCTTGCCCAGGCTTTTTAGCAATGCTTTCAGTGAAAATGTAGGCACTGTCAATGCGCCTGAATACACTGGGTTTTTGAAGTTACTCAGCTGAAAACTGCCTGCTCCATTCAACACCTGGTTTAAAGTCAATTGAATTTTATTCACTGTCAGCGTCTGCTGATTCAAGTCCAAGCGCATCTGGTCTGACAATGTAAGACTGATATTCAGCGGTTTGCCCGCATTGTTAATGTATTGTGCATCCGTTTGCAGGGCTAATTTTCTGAATGTAAGAATATTTTGACTGGAGTCGTATTGAATGCTGGCATCGACTTTGAAACTGCCACTTAAATCTTGATTCACCACAAAGTTTCCATCTGCTGTGATGGGAAAGGTTTGATTGAGATTAAAATTGTCTGTGCTGAAATTGAGGTTATCGACCTCATAATGGCTGTGGGTTTGGCTGTTGTCATAATTGATGCTTGCATTGTTGAGCACCACTTTTTGGATGGCAAAGGCCATACTGGCTGATGTCGCAGCAGTCGATGAAGAGGCCTCTGTCACAGCAGGAAAAGTCCAATTGTTTTGTTTCGCATTTTGAATCAGCGCCAACTGTAGGCCATTCACCGTCAAGCGCGTGACTGTAATTTTATGATCGAACAAATCGCCAATATTCAAAGACAAATCAGCGCCATCCATCGAAGCAAAGGTCAGTTGGCTAAACCCTGCTGGATTGCTTAATGCCGCATTGCCAATGTGAACCCCCAAAATCGGATAAAACTCCCAAGACAAATTTCCACCCAAGGTCAGCGTGCGTCCTGTCGCCTGATTGACGGCAGCAATCACCTGAGGCTTAAATTGATTGGGATTGACCATTTTGACCAAGACAAAAGCCCCAATCACTGCCAGAATTGCAAGCGCAACGACGAGACCCATCACGGTTTTGAACAGCAGTTGAATTAATTTCATTGTGGTTCCTCAAGTTTAAAAAGCCTGTGAAAATTTCGCGTGGTGACTTCAGCCACAACAGGATAGGCAATTCCCTTTAATTCAGCAAGACATTCAGCCACAAGGCGCGTATACCCTGGACAATTGGGCTTTCCACGATAAGGCATCGGCGTTAAATACGGAGCATCGGTCTCCACCAGAATACGTTCCAGGGGCAGGGCTTTGGCAATGGCGCGCAGAGGCTCGGCGTTTTTAAAAGTTAAAATGCCAGAAAAGGAGATATACAAGCCCATTTCAATGCCTGCTTCCGCCATCTCCAAGCTTTCAGTAAAGCAGTGAAAAACCCCTTCTGTCACGCGATGCTCCCTCAGCATCGCCAGGGTATCCTCCACTGCTTTTCGAGTATGGATGACCAATGGCTTTCCCGTCGCTTGGGACACCTCAATATGTTTGGCAAAACGCTGCTTTTGTAAAGCCTGGTCTGTGAATTCGTAGTAATAATCAAGCCCCGTCTCCCCAATCGCAATCACTTTGGGGTGGCTTGCCAAGGCTCGCAGCACGGCTGTATCCACCTCTGCCCCATCATTTTCACTGGGGTGAAGGCCAACGCTGGCATACACATTGGGATACTGCTCTGCAATAGCAATCACTGTTTTGATGTTTTCCATATCCACCGAAATACATAATATTTTTTTGACATCCATCGATGCTGCGGCCTCAATTGCAGCGTGGAGCGAGCCCTTAAATGGCGTCAAATCAAGGTGGTCAAGATGACAGTGGGAGTCAACCAAATACGGTTTCACAGTCGTTTTAAGAGACATAATGCAGGCCGATGAATCAAAAGAACCTGGGATTTTATCAGAAGTAGACTTAAGTAGCAGTGGGTTCAGCTGTGGGTGCCCCAGCAGCCGGGACAATCCACTCCCTTACACCTCTATTTATTCTGTATACAGAACCTGGGGCTACGCGCGTAATATGCACTGTGGGTGCAGAGGGAGACGGGATGGGCGCAGGAGGAACTTGCCCCACAAGGTTTTGCACTGGGCCAGGCCGTGTCGGCCTTCCGTGACAGCAACAAAAGAAAAGCATCGCACGTCTCCAAGCAGGAGGTTCTGGAACCGCTGGAACTTGAAAAGGCGCTCCCTCTCGTGGCGCAAATCGTGAGCCCATTCCCTGCGCCATGGCACCATCCCTTTATGAAATCAATTATTTAATTTGTCATTATAAATAAAATATTATTTATGTCAATGCTAACTGTGATCCCAGGTGTTCAGAACAGGCCATGGATGCTAAAATCCCTGACACTTTTATTCACGAGGACAACACTGTGACCACTGAAAACACTGAAGCCAATGCCATTCGCGCACTCTCCATGGACGCTGTAGAGCAAGCCCGGTCTGGCCATCCCGGCATGCCAATGGGGATGGCTGACATTGCCACCGTCTTGTGGCGGGAGTTTTTGCAGCATAATCCCAGCCATCCAGCCTGGGTCAATCGCGATCGCTTTGTTCTCTCCAATGGACATGGGTCGATGTTGTTGTACAGTTTGCTTCATCTCACAGGCTACGATCTTTCCATCGATGATTTAAAAAACTTTCGCCAACTTCACAGCAAAACACCCGGACATCCTGAATTGGGTTACACCCCTGGCGTCGAAACAACGACAGGCCCCCTGGGACAAGGGTTTGCCAATGCGGTGGGGATGGCATTGTCTGAAAAAATTTTGGCGGCGCAATTTAATGAATCGGGCCATGCCCTCATCAACCACCGAACCTATGTCTTCATGGGCGATGGCTGTTTGATGGAAGGCATTTCCCACGAAGCGGCCTCTTTGGCCGGCACTTGGAAATTGAATAAATTGATCGCCTTCTGGGATGACAATGGCATTTCCATTGATGGTGAAGTCGAGGGATGGTTTACCGACAACACGCCAGAGCGCTTTGAAGCTTATGGCTGGAATGTCATTCCTCACGTCGACGGCCACCATCCTCATGCCATTCGTGCTGCGATTGTAAAAGCCCATGCAGAAACAGACCGCCCCACGCTTATTTGCTGCAAAACCACAATTGGCTTTGGCTCCCCCAACAAAGGCGGAAAAGAAGCCTGTCATGGTGCGGCTTTGGGCGCAGACGAAGTGGCTGCCACCCGAAAATCCCTGGGCTGGAACCACCCTCCTTTTGACATCCCCGCTGACATTTATGCTGCTTTTGATGCGAAAAAAGCAGGACAAGCACGTGAAGCGGTTTGGAATACAGCATTCAAAGCTTATGAGGCCGCTTATCCTGAAAAAGCAAAAGAATTAATTCGTCGCACTGAGGGGCGCCTACCCTCCCATTTCAACACTCTGTTTCAAGAAACCATAAACAAACTGAATACTGATAAACCCAATATTGCCACCCGAAAAGCCTCCCAAGAAGTCTTGAATCTGATCGGCCCTCATTTGCCTGAATTGCTGGGCGGCTCAGCGGATTTGGCGGGCTCCAACCTAACGCTGTGGAAAGGCGCAGAAGGCATTTTGCATAATGACTTCTCTGGCAATTATCTCTATTACGGCGTCCGTGAATTTGGGATGTCCGCCATCGCGAATGGCATTGCTTTGTCTCGCGGCTTTATTCCCTACGTCGCCACCTTTTTGGTCTTCACGGATTATGCCCGCAATGCCATCCGCATGTCGGCCATCATGAAACAACGCGTGATCTATGTCATGACCCACGACTCCATTGGTCTGGGCGAAGATGGCCCCACTCATCAACCGATTGAACAGGTGAGTTCCCTGCGCCTTATTCCCAATTTAACCCTCTGGCGCCCTTCGGATGCAACAGAAACCTTTGTCGCCTGGGAAGAATCCCTCCTTCACCACAACGGACCCAGCCTGCTCGCCCTCTCCCGTCAAAACCTCCAAACCGTTGTGAGAACTGACGCTCAAATTCAAGCCATTCGAAAAGGCGGATATGCCCTTTCAACATTGCCTGGAGCACAGCTCAATTTGATCGCCACTGGCTCTGAGGTGCAATTGGCCCTCCAGGCACAAGCTGCTTTGACGGCAGCGGGCACGCCCGTTAATGTCATCTCAATCCCCTGCCTGGAACGCTTTCTGGCCCAAGATGCCGTCTACCAAACCCAAGTATTAAAAGGCTTGCCCATGCTGGTGATTGAAGCGGGTTCCTCAGGCCTGTGGTACAAACTCGTCCGCGGCAATGGCACCGTCTTAGGCATCGACCGCTTCGGTGAATCCGCCAAAGCCGAAGACCTCTTTCCCTTCTTTGGGTTCACTGTGGAGCACGTTGTCACCCTGGTATTAGATCAAATTAGTTTGACAAAAACTAATTAGTTTTTTAAAATCTAATTCAATCTAAAGATCAGCAAGGCATTGATGATGCACAAAAAATTTGATGGATGGCATTATGCGCGAGACGCATTGGCCCAACAATTGATGGGCTTGTTTGAGTCAGGACTGTCAAGCTCCCTCACTTTGTTTGCGCCTCGCCGGATGGGCAAGACTGAATTCTTATTGAAGGATGTCGCCCCGCTTGCAACTGAAATGGGCTGGCAGGTGTTTTACTTTAGTTTTCTGGATACCGAGCTCAATGCTGAATCTGATTTAACGCAAGCCCTTCATGCTTTTTTGCAAAATCTCTCCACGCTGAAAGCAACCAAAACCTTTTTCTCGCATATTGCAAAAGTCGGGGTCTCTGTGGTCAAAGTCGGTGCCAATGTTGAATTTAAAAATGTCCAAGCCCCTGCATTAGACGTCAAAACCCTGATTGCTGAACTTGCAGCAGAGGGCAAAACCTTATTGCTCCTGGATGAAATCCAAATCTTGGCACAATATGAGATCAATGCCCGCTTTATTGCAAGCTTACGAACTGCCCTGGACATCAACAAAGACCAGGTCAAAGTCATTTTTACAGGCTCCTCACAAGAAGGTTTAAGGCGAATGTTTTCTGAGGCCAAAGCCCCCTTCTTCCACTTTGGGCAAAACCTGCCCTTTCCCGAGCTGGATCGTGGATTTACCGATCATCTTGCTGATTGTTTTACGCAGATCACCAAAACAAATTTGAATCGTGATGCCCTCTGGGATTGCTTTATAAAAATGAGAAAAGTCCCCGAGTGGATCCGCGCCCTGGTGGAACGTCTTGTTTTAAACCCAAACGCTTCACTGACTCCACTATGCACTCAAGTGCTGTCTGACTTTACCGAAGCACGCAGCTTCGTTGAAACCTGGAATCAATGCTCAGCCTTGGAACAAAAACTGCTTCTTAAAATTGCCCATCGCGAGTCTGGATTTTTCCGAGAAGACATCCGCACAACCCTCGCAAAAGACCTGGGCGCATCAGCCCCCCTTCCTCTTCACACCATCCAATCCTCCCTCCGCAGCCTCGAACGCAAAACCCTCATCGGCCGTAATTTTGAACGAGGCAGCTATCAAATCGATGACCTTGAATTTTTAGAATGGCTCAACTCCCCCTTGCATTAAAATTAATTTTATTATATAATTCGATTGAATTTTAAAATTAAAATTAAAAAGGGGAATATCATGGGTCCAATGCAAAGAGTAGCCTTATCTGAATACATCGCACGCCTGCAAGAAATAAGTCAGCACATTACAACCTATTATGCTAATATGCCACGCACAAACACTGAACCGCGTTACTTCGAACTTCAGGATAAGCGCAAGGACGCAGTAGCGCACTTTAGGAGTGCTGTCACTCGGCTAATAGAGGATGGATTCACGTATGAGGTTACTCCTGCAAGCTCAACTTTTCCTCAGGCGCTTGAATTAATATCTTTATATCAACGCATTCACCAGCTTTTTCAAAAAGCACCAGCTCTAGATGAATCTCAGGACCTCGTAGCACCAAGAGCTACCCAAAGAATGAGATTTGAAGACCACGCACTAGATACTTTACATGCACAGATAATAGCCCTAGATTCCAAGGATCGTCAGTTTGGACAGGTGATGGATAAACTTTTGGAAATAATGCCAATATTCTCCTCCTCATCACAATTGACTGATCTTCTTACAATGCAAATCAATCGAATTGCATCAGCTGCTCCTGCAGATACCAGCAGAATCGCTTGGGCATGCAATGACATACTTTCTAAGTTAGACCCAAAAGAGCCAATAATAGAAGAAAGATTGCAGGGAATTATTGCATCGAGATCACTAGCGCTTCCTCCATCTCCTGCACCTGCACCTGCTGCACCTGTGCCACCTGCTGTACACGAGGAAAGAAGGTGGTTCAAAGGAGTGTTCGAGTTTTTCCAAATAAAAACGGAACCTCCTGCAGGTGCAGCCAGCCCCCGCACTTAATGAAACAACCCATGAAGATCTGACCCCCACTTTTGGAAAGTGCCTTTGATTTCATCCGCAGCGGAGTAGGTGGGGAATTGGCTGGGGAGCGCTTTGAGCGTGGCAGCCAAAATGGATTTGAGGGCGGCATCAGGGGCAGAGCTGTCAAGCGAACTCTTCGTGAGGTGGCCCTATGTAAAGAGTATGATTAACATGAATTCTCTCGTCTATGCTAAAATCGCCCTCATTAATGACAGAGAGAAGGGGTTGAAATGCCTAAGGCTTTACAAATTGGTGGGGGTAATTTTGCAGAGTTGGTGGAAGGAAATTTTTTATTTGTAGACAAAACAGCGCTGTTTATTTCTGCTGTGTTGACTGACCCCAGCAAGGCTGTTGTCATTACCCGCCCCCGACGTTGGGGCAAGTCGCTCAATATGTCGATGCTGCATTACTTTTTGGCGCCAGAGGTCAATGGCATTGCGACCCAAGGGCTGTTTGATGGCTTGGCCATTTCGAAGATTCCTGGCAATTATATTGAAAAATATCAAGGCAAATCCCCTGTCATTTTCTTGAGTTTTAAAGACTTTAAGGCATCGAGCTTTGAACTGGCTTTATCACTGTTTGAGATTCAAGTGAAGAAGATGTTTCGTGCCCACAAGCACTTACTCAATGTGCCTCACACTCCTTGGGATGAAGAGGAAAAAGGCTTATTCACTCATTATCTTCACGATGCTTTGTCTGAAGCCGACATCGGCAGTGCACTTGAAATACTATCAAGCCTGCTTTGCAAACACTATGGCACAAAAGTCTATATTCTGATTGATGAGTATGACACCCCACTCAACCATGCTTTTGTGGGCAGTGACTGCTTTGAATCGCTGTCATTACTCATGCGAAAATTCTTGAGCGGAGGGATGAAAGACAACTCTTTCGTCGAAAAAGGAGTGATGACCGGCATTTTGAGGGTATCAAAAGACAGCATGCTCTCAGGGCTTAACAACTGTGAAACCTACACGCCCTTGAATGATGTGCAATATTACTCATCCTTTGGTTTTACCCAAGAAGATTTGATGGCGCTCTTTGCCGATCAAGGCTTGAGTCATGATGAGCCGAAGGTGCAAGCTTGGTACAACGGCTATTGCATCAATGGGCTCACGCTTTACAATCCTTGGTCGATCATGAATTGCTTGCGTTATAAAGGGGCCCTGCGCCCTTATTGGGTGCTGACTTCGGATGATAAGCTTTTGAAAGAACTGATTCAGGGCAGTTCAGAGTACATCAAGAATA
>CAYGFJ010000026.1:10088-11956 GCA_964349115.1 uncultured Francisellaceae bacterium | reverse complement strand
TCAGCTGGAAGCAGGGCTTCGGACTTCAGAATCACACTGCATTCATCCAAAGCGTCCACAATGTCGCGACTGGGATAGCTGAGCAGTAGGCCCAGAATCTTGAAGGTTTTATTTGTGCTCATGGGTTTTCCCCCCAAACAGATTTTTGTCGTGAGACCCGCCGCCACATCCACCTTCAAAGAGGCAGTCTTTGAAACTGACGCCTTGGCTGGCGCGCTCGTCAAAGGGGTCGCTTAAACCCAATTCTTTGTGAGAAGTGGGGATGACAAAGCGGTCTTCATAATTGGCGATGGCCATATAACGATACATTTCCTCAATTTGCGTCGGCGTCAAATGGACCCGTTCCAAAAACTCAGGGGAGACGGGTTGTCCAATTTTTTTGCCGCGCATATAGGCCCGCATTGCCAGCATTTTTTCTAAAGCTTCAATAACCGGTTCTTCCTTGCCTGCGGTTAAAAGATTTGCGAGATACTGAACGGGAATTCGCAAGTCACGCACTTCAGGGATAATTCCGTTGTATCCAATTTTGCCACTTTCTGCCGCGCCTTGAATCGGGCTTAAAGGTGGGACATACCAGACCATGGGCAAGGTTCTGAATTCTGGATGTAAGGGCAGGGCGACCTTCCATTCAATCGCCATTTTGTAGAGGGGCGAACGTTGGGCGGCATCAATCCACGAATCGGGAATATTGGCTTTTTTGGCCTCCGCAATGACTTCAGGGTCGTTGGGATCTAAAAAGACATCCAGATGCGCTTGATAGAGATCTTGAGGATCTTTGACGCTGGCGGCTTCTTTGATGCGGTCGGCATCGTAGAGCAAAACACCGATGTAGCGGATGCGGCCAACGCAGGTTTCAGCGCAGACTGTAGGTTGACCGGATTCAATTCTGGGATAGCAGAAAATACACTTTTCAGATTTGCCGGTTTTCCAGTTGTAATAGATCTTCTTGTAGGGGCAGCCGCTCACACACATTCGCCAGCCGCGACATTTGTCTTGGTCGATCAAGACCACACCGTCCTCTTCGCGCTTATAAATAGCGCCAGAGGGACATACTGCAACGCAGGTGGGGTTTAAGCAGTGTTCGCATAAACGGGGCAGATACATCATAAAGGTGTTTTCAAATTGGCCATAAATTTCTTTTTGTATGTTTTCAAAGTTTTTGTCATGGCTGCGTTTTGCAAACTCTCCGCCCAGGATTTCTTCCCAATTGGGGCCGCCTTTGATTTCCATGGGTTTGCCCGTTATGGCGGACATGGCACAGGCCACCGGTGCCATTCTGGAATGGGGGGCATTTTGAAGATAGCCATAATCAAAGGTAAAGGGTTCGTAATACTCATCCACCTGAGGTAGATGGGGGTTGGCAAAAATTTTGGAGAGCACTTTAAGCTTTCCGCCAATTTTGGGGGTGAGGCGACCGTCTTTTTGCAAGACCCAGCCACCATTCCATTTGTCTTGATTTTCCCAGTCTTTGGGGTAACCAATGCCGGGTTTGGTTTCCACATTGTTAAACCAGGCATATTCCACGCCTTTTCGGGAGGTCCAAACGTTTTTACAAGTGACTGAACAGGTGTGACAGCCAATGCATTTATCGAGATTGAGGGTCATCCCCAATTGAGCGCGAATTTTCATTTGACTTCCCTCCCCCATTCCACTTTTGTGAGTTTGCGAACAATGACGTACTCATCGCGATTGCTGCCCACTGTGCCGTAATAATTAAAACCATACGCCAACTGCGCATACCCACCAATCATATGGGTGGGTTTGACCACCACCCGTGTGACAGAATTGTGAATCCCGCCGCGCCCACCGGTCGTTTGACTGACGGGAGCATTGATAATTTTTTCCTGAGCATGGTACATCAAACACAT
>CAYGFJ010000026.1:0-10078 GCA_964349115.1 uncultured Francisellaceae bacterium | reverse complement strand
ACATCCCACGCGGGACACGTTGACTCACCACCGCCCGGGCTGAAATGGCGCCGTTTACATTAAACAATTCGATCCAATCATTGTCTTCCACGTCGATGGCTTTGGCATCAATTTCGCTGATCCAGACAATGGGGCCACCACGGCTTAAAGTCAGCATGATGAGATTGTCAGTGTAGGTGCTGTGAATGCCCCATTTTTGATGAGGGGTGATAAAGCTTAAGTTGACCTGCTTGTGGCCGGCTCCTTTTGCATCAATGCCCGCTTGGTGAATGTTTAAGGTGTCGATGGGCGGCTTGTAGACACAGAGCCCTTCGCCAAACGCCCGCATCCAGGCATGATCTTGATACAGTTCTTGGCGACCCGTTAAGGTTCTCCAAGGGATCAGCTCATGGACATTGGTGTAACTGGCGTTGTAACTGACATGTTCCGACTCAATGCCACTCCACGTCGGGGATGAAATAATTTTACGCGGTTGGGCTTGAATGTCGCGATACCGGATTTTTTCATCTTCTCGAGCACGGGCCAAGTGGGTGTGATCCCGCCCAGTGATTTTGCTCAAAGCAGCCCAGGCTTTTACGGCGACCTCGCCATTGGTTTCGGGGGCCAGGCTTAAAATCATTTCAGCGGCATCAATGTCGGTGTCCAAATGGGGTTGACCTTTTGAGATGCCTTCAGTCGTTACGCGGTGATTCAAGTCGCCCAATTCAGCGACTTCTTTGGCCGTTTCCCAGTGAATGCCTTTCCCGCCATTGCCCGTCTTTTGGAGGAGGGGCCCAATCGAGGTGAATTTCTTATAGACATTGGGGTAATCGCGTTCGACCACCAAAATATTGGGCATGGTTTTGCCAGGGATGGGCGCGCATTCTCCTTTCTTCCATTCTTTGACATCCAGGGCCTGGGCCAATTCGCCTGGGGTATCGTGCAAAATCGGGGCTAAAACCACGTCTTGCTCAACGCCCAAATGGCCTGTGCAGAGTTCGGAATAACGCTTGCTTAAATTTTTGTAAATGTTCCAATCGCTTCGGCTTTCCCAAACGGGGTCGATGGCTGCGGTGAAGGGGTGAATAAAAGGGTGCATGTCGGAGGTGTTCAAATCATTTTTTTCGTACCACGATGCAGAAGGCAACACAATGTCAGAGTAGAGCGCTGTCGTCGACATTCTAAAATCTAAGGTGACCAACAAGTCCAGCTTTCCTTCAGGCGCTTCATCATGCCATTTGACTTCACTGGGTTTCTGCCCAGAGAGTCCGCCCAAATCTTTGCCTTGGACGCCGTGACGGGTGCCCAGGAGATATTTCAAGAAATATTCGTGGCCTTTTCCACTGGAGCCCAACAAATTCGAGCGCCATACAAAAAGATTGCGGGGGAAGTTTTGTGGGTTGTCTGGGTCTTCACAGGACATTTTGAGTCGGCCTGATTGAAGTTCTGACACCACATAATCCGCTGGCGCTTGACCTTTTTTCTGGGCTTCGGCCACCAGATGCAAAGAGTTGGCTTCCAATTGAGGCGCTGAGGGCAGCCACCCCATCCGTTCTGCTTTGACATTGCAATCGATCAAAGACAGATTGTTCCACTCGGGTGCATTTTTTTCAGTGGGGGAGAGCAGTTGTTGAAGATCCAATTTTTCATAGCGCCACTGACTGGTGTGGGCGTAGAAGAAAGAGGTGCCATTCATTTGACGTGAACCTTTTTGCCAGTCCAATGCAAAAGCCAAGGGTTGCCAGCCAGTTTGTGGGCGCAATTTTTCCTGACCCACATAATGGGCCCAGCCTCCGCCGGATTGTCCGACGCAACCGCACATCACCAAAAGGTTGATGAGACTGCGATAATTCATGTCCATGTGATACCAATGGTTCATGGCCGCACCCACAATAATCATAGAGCGACCCTGAGTTTGGTTGGCGTTTTCTGCAAATTGGAGGGCGACGGTGATGGCGTCCTCTGCTTTGACGCCGGTTATCAGTTCTTGCCAGGCAGGCGTGTAGGGCGTCGGGTCATTGAAGTCTTTGGCGACATTGCCTCCACCCAAACCACGATCAACGCCATAGTTTCCAACAAACAAATCAAAGACCGTTGCAACCCAAGTGTCGCCTTCTTTCAATTTCAATTTTTTAACAGGGATGCTGCGGACCAAAACGGAGGCATCTTCAGTATGGGCATAATGTTCATGGGCTGCGCCTCCAAAATAAGGGAAGCCCACCGGTAACACGCCTTCTTTTGTGTCGATCAAGGAGAGTTCGGGCCAGACCTCTTCTCCTGTGACGGCGTCTTTTGTTTCTAAGTTCCAGTGTCCATCTTCGCCCCAGCGTGTGCCTGCGGTGCCATTCGGCGCCACGATTTTTCCGGTTTTAGAATCGATAAAAAGTGGCTTCCATTCCGCATGGTTGTCGCTGTGACAGTGGTCGGCAAAGTCGCTCGCACGAACCATGCGTTCAGGGACGTAATAGCCATCGCGTTGGACCATGCGTACCAAGAAAGGCATGTCAGAAAAACGGCGGCAATAATTGTCAAAATATTCGCTTTTGCCATCGACAAAATAGGTTTTTAAAATCACATGACCCATGGCCATTGCAAGAGCAGAGTCAGTGCCTTGTTTGGGGTGGAGCCAGATGTCCGCAAATTTTGAAGCTTCACTGTAATCGGGAGACACGACAACCGTTTTGGTGCCGGAATACCGCGCTTCTGTCATAAAGTGGGCGTCCGGTGTCCGGGTCTGGGGGACATTCGAGCCCCACATCATCAAAAAGGACGCGCTATACCAATCAGCACTTTCAGGTACATCGGTTTGCTCGCCCCAGGTTTGAGGGGAACTTGGGGGCAGGTCGCAATACCAGTCATAAAAGCTGAGTGCCACCGCGCCAATCAGTGAGAGATAGCGCGTTCCCGCTGCATACGACACCATCGACATGGCAGGAATGGGGGAGAAGCCTAAGACTCGGTCTGGCCCAAAAGTTTTGGCCGTGTAGATGTTGGCGGACACAATGATGTCATTGACCTCGTCCCAGCTGGCACGCACAAACCCACCCATCCCTCGGGCGGTTTTATATTGTTTGGCTTTGTAAGGGTCACTGGCAATGGAGGCCCAGGCTTCAACGGGGTCTTTAAATTGCAATTTGGCATCGCGCCAAAGCTGAATCAATTCACCGCGCACCAAGGGATAACGCAGCCGCGCTGCACTGTAAATATACCAAGAATAACTGGCCCCCCGCTGACAACCGCGAGGTTCATGATTGGGCAAGTCGGCTCGGGTGCGTGGATAATCGGTTTGCTGCGTTTCCCAGGTGATCATTCCGTTTTTGACATAAATCTTCCAGCTGCACGACCCGGTACAGTTGGTTCCATGAGTCGAACGCACAATCTTGTCATGCTGCCAACGACGTCGATACCCTTGTTCCCAACCCCGAGATTCAGAGATCAATGTCCCATGACCCTCCGAAAACGGCTCAGGATCTCTTTTAGTGAAATAGGAAAGTTTGTCGAGTAGTCCGCTCATATGATTGACCCCTTTCATGTTCAATGGATGAAGTAGTGGCCCACATTATACGGAAAACACTGGGGAATAAGCCGCATTCAAATGCGGATGAGTCTCAGTTAGTAATGTCCGCCGCGGCGCAGATAACATCCCCACATCAAAAACAAGGTCAGGGTGTAAAAGACAATAAATGAATAGAGGGCCAAATCAGCAGACCCTGAGTATTTGATGGCATAGCCAAAACACAGGGGGATGGAAAAGGCGCCATAGGCAGCAATGGCAGCGCTGAACCCCAGAGCAGGCCCTTTTTCCTTCGGGGGGAAGAGGACACCAATCATGCGGAAAACGGAGCCGTTGGCAATGCCAGTCAAAGCAAACGCGCACATGAATGCGATAAAAAATCCGATAAAGCTTTTGTGCGCAGGATCTAAGAAAAATAAGAGGGCGCCTACGACGAGAATCAATAATGAGACACTGGTGAAGGTGACCTTGGCACCACTGTCTATTTTGTCAGACAGCCAGCCACCAAATGGGCGAATCAAAGCACCGATCATGGGGCCCAAGAAAACATAATGCAGGGCATTGACGCTTGGAAATTCCATTTTTAAAAGCAAGGGAAAAGCCGCGCAAAAGCCGATGTAAGAACCAAAAGATTCGATATAGAGAATGGTGGTCAAATAAAAATGCTTGCGCTTGAAAATGACCAATTGGTCTTTGATTGAGGTTTTGATGGTGGGCAAATTGTCCATGCCGAAGTAGGCCAAGAGCGTCACCAGCACAATGGGTGCCACCCAGATGAAGCCTGCATATTTTAAGCCCGCAACTCCACCTGCAACAATGAGGGGCAATAAAAATTGCGCGACACTGACGCCCAAATTGCCCAAGCCTGCATTCAGTCCCAAAGCCGTGCCTTGCTCATGTTTGGGAAAGAAAAAGCTGATGTTGGACATGGAGGAAGAAAAGGCCCCCCCACCCAAACCGCACAAAATACCAAGCAACATGAAAGTATGAAATGAAGTGTCAGGATTTTGTAATGCGAGCCCCATGCCAATGGTTGGGATCAACAAAACGCCAGTGGCCAACACTGTCCAGTTGCGACCGCCAAAAATCGGCACGGTAAAAGAATAGAGAATGCGAAGTGTTGCGCCAGCCAAGCCCGGCATGGCAGCTAAAGTAAACAGCTGCGCCGTTGTAAAGTGATAGCCCGCATGATTCAATTGCACGACGACAATCGACCAGATAAACCACACCGAAAATCCAAGTAGCAAAGCAGGAATAGAAATCCACAAATTGCGTCGTGCTACGTGTCGACCTGTGGCCTCCCAGTAGGCTGCGTCTTCCGGGTTCCAGTTTGAAAGATTGGGATGCTGAAAGAAAGTGGACATAGTGACTCCTAATAGGATGAGGGAAAGCCGTTTATAACCCACTGTTCATCCTATTTCAAGCCTTTAACACACTTCTGATGACGCAATGCGAATAGCTCTCGTTTGTATAGGCAATGCGCTATAAAGTATTTATTTGTAATATAATAGCAGTGAAATAATTTTTAAATTTGAATGTAGGAGAAGTATCATGTTTGCCAGACCCCAAGAAGTGATTTTGACGAATGCACTGGCCTTGCATGGGGTGCGTCTTATCACGTTTACAGCATTGGCTGCGGGGGCATCGCCTGCAGTGGCCGTGGCGGGTTTTGGTGCAAGTGTCATCATCGGTGTCGCAATGGCCTGTGGGGGTGCCCAAAAATTGGATGCATGCTTGAAGAGGCTAAATCTTTTCAACTTAAGCCCACGGGCAGACATGTCCGCGCGTCTCTTGCTCACTGCTATAGAAACGGTTGGGGTTAACTTGATTGCCCCTGCACAAGCCTCAGTATGGGAAAAAGCAGAAAGCTTGGCCATTGTAGGCGCATCGGCAGTTTTGAACGTGTTCTATATTCAATACAAAACAAAAGCAGAGCGCAGTGATGAGCTGCCCTTTCCCGATGCAAAGTATGCCCATCTCCCTCCTCATCAAATTGCATTGGCGGCAGGCAGTCTCATTCTCGCGCCCATTGCCAAGGCAGAAGGCTTTGGTCTTCGGCAAAGCAGTGCAGCATTTTCAGGCTTTCTCTGTCTCGCAAGTTTGATTGAATACACCGCGGGCCCTCGTTCTTGTATCCTGGGCCCTCGTTGTACAGTGACCGCGCAATCCACTGCTAAAGAAGTGTCAAATGTGACGGGAGCCCTCATGATTTCAGCAGGAGTCAGCACCTTGATCGCCCTGGGAGTTGTGCCTGCCTCACCTTATCTGTTAATACTGATTCCATTTTTGCCCATTATCACGGGGCCCCTCTCCACTGGGCTCATGGCGCTTCGGCCACAAGATGAACCTGAAGAGCCTGCTGCTGCTTCAGCAAGCGCAATCAGTGAGTCTATTGTTGCAGTGGGCACCCAATTGGGCTTCAACTCTGTATTGCAAATGGCGCTGGGTGCATGCAAAATGCTGGGTCATGGTCTTTCCAGCACAGTTGCAACCGTTGGCTTGGGTGTGGGATGGGTGGTGTCAGCAGTCTTAGCTCAAAGAATGGCGTCCGCAGTGGTCAACCGTGCAATCATTGGCCCTTGGTTTGGATGTCAGCGGCAAGCTGCTCCAGCGGGTGGGGTGCCTTTGTTAGCTGACGGTGATCACGCCGTCGTGTAGCGCTTCTTGTATTGTCATGCAGCCAACAGAGGGTATTATTTCGGAATGAATTCCGAATAAAGGAACTTTATTAGGAATGAACTCCGAATTTATGCACTTTCTTAGAAGCCCTCTGGGCAGGGAAATTGATTTAAATTGAGCAAGGAAAAGTAACATGGCAAAAAGCATCTTTTTAATGTCATCAGAACCCGGAACCGGGAAATCAATTGTGAGTCTTGGCGTTTTGGCTGCGCTGTTAACACATTTTAAAAAAGTGGCGTATTACAAACCCGTTGCGACCCTGGATCCAGTCACGGGTCAGGATCCTTATGTGGCTTTGATACAAAAGCAGTTTGGATTGCCTGATGCTTCTGTTCAAATGGGCAATCAGAACATGATTGAAACCTATAGGAGACTTGCAGCAGCGCACGATTTTGTTTTGGTGGAAGGTTTGGACTATACCGGAGACAACCCCTCTGCTGACTTTATGGCGAACCTCTCTATCGCAAAGAGTATTGGCTGCCAAATCATGTTGGTTGAGAAAGGGAAATCGCTGACTTCCGTGCTTGCGACCATTGCAGATGAAGGCCTCACTGTGCTCAATTTGATTTTAAATCATGTGGATATGAGCCAAGAGAAAACCTTGCGTGATGAATTGACAGAGGCTTTTGGCAAGCAGATCGTCTCTTTTTCACTGATCCCCAACAACCTGGTCTTGGCCCGCCCCAGCATGAAAGAAGTGGCTTACAAATTAAAAGCAGAAGTTTTTCAGGGGCAAGATCAATTGCATCGGACGGTGTGTGATTACAGCATTGCTGCCAAAATGGTGGGGCCTTTTTTAAAGTCGGTGAGGCATCGGGAGCATCTTTTGGTCATCACCCCAGGAGATCGTGAGGATTTGATTTTAGGCTGTATTTTGGCGGATCAATCTGCGCAATTTCCCGAGTTGGCAGGGATGGTCTTGACCACCCATGAATACCCTTCACACATCGTGCAAGACATTTTGCAGGGGCTGCCCAGCTCCTTCCCTATTTTAATCACAGACAAAAGCACTTTTGAGGCGGCAGCCTTCCTCAAAAATGCCCAATATCATTTGTTTGAAGCGTCCCCTCAAAAAATAGACCTGGCCATCGAACATATTCGTTCTCATCTCAATGAAAAACAATTGATTGAAGTGCTGGCTGAGGCACGCAGCGAATATTTAACACCCCCGATGTTCACGTATAACTTGCTTGAGCAAGCACGCACACGCAAAATGCATATAGTTTTGCCTGAGGGAGAGGACATTCGCATCTTGGCTGCAGTGGATGATCTTTTGAAACGCGACATTGTGACCCTGACTGTGCTGGGCAATCCCAGCAAAATAGAAGCGCTGGCAGCTGAAAATCATCTTGATATTACAGGGGCAAACTTGATCGATCCACATCAATCGCCCCAGCTCTGCGCTTATGCAGAGCACTATTTTGAATTGCGACAACACAAAAATGTGAGCTTGCCCATTGCGCGCGATCGCATGCAAGATCCCAATTATTTCGGGTCGATGATGGTCTATTTGGGAGAATGCGATGGGATGGTCTCTGGGGCCATGCACACCACTGGTGAAACCATCCGGCCAGCTTTGGAATTTATTAAAACTCAGCCTGGGTGCAAACGGGTGTCGAGCGTCTTTTTGATTTGCCTGAAGGATCGGGTTTTGGTTTATGGAGACTGTGCAGTCAACCCTGATCCGGACGCTGAAACTTTGTCTGAAATTGCTTATTCTTCAGCGCAAACCGCGAAACAGTTTGGCATTGAAGCGCGGATTGCTCTGCTATCGTATTCTTCAGGGAGTTCTGGCTCTGGGGCCAGTGTGGACAAAGTCCGTGATGCCAGTCTGCGTCTTAAAACACAACATCCAGAACTCCTGGTCGAAGGCCCCATTCAATATGATGCAGCGGTGGACCCATCGGTTGCTGAAAAGAAGATGCCCAACTCTCCCGTCGCTGGACGAGCAACGGTGTTGATTTTTCCAGATTTAAATTCAGGTAACAATACTTACAAAGCGGTTCAGCGGGAAACAGGGGCGATTGCCATCGGGCCGATTTTGCAAGGCTTGAATAAACCGGTTAACGATTTGAGTCGAGGCTGTACGGTCAAAGATATTGTGAACACCATCATTATCACGGCCATTCAAGCGCAGGGATCTTTATGAAAATTTTGATCATTAATGCAGGCAGCTCCTCGCTTAAATACAAGTTGTTTGACAAAGAACAAGCGCTTGCCAGTGGACTCATTGAGGAGATTGGCGCCCCTGGCAAAATGGCAACACAGGCAGAAGCACTACAGCATGTCTGCGATACCTTGGATTTAAGTGGCGTTGAGGCCGTCGGTCATCGTGTTGTCCATGGAGGAACTGTGTTTGTCTCGCCCACGCTGATCAATGACGACAATGTGATGGCTTTAAAAAAACTCTCTCCTTTAGCGCCACTTCACAATCCTGCGAATATTGCAGGCATTGAAACCGCCCGTCGTCTTTTGCCTTATGCAAAACACATTGCGATTTTTGATACGGCTTTTCATCACCAATTGCCCACTGCCGCTCATACCTACGCGATCGAGCCAGATATGGCGGAAAAATTGCATATCAGGCGCTATGGCTTTCATGGCCTCAGTCATCAGTATGTGACCGAGCGTGCGTGTGAACTGTTGGCAAGCCCCACTGAATCGACCGAACTCATCACTTTGCATCTTGGCAATGGGGCCAGCATCTCTGCCGTTCAAAATGGCCATTCCATTGACACCAGCATGGGCATGACTCCATTGGAAGGTTTGGTCATGGGCACGCGCTCAGGCGACATTGACCCTGCAGTCACTTTGATTTTGGCCCAACACTTCGGCAGCATTGAGGCGGCCGACACTTATTTGAATAAACAAAGCGGCTTGAAAGGTCTGTGTGGAGACAGTGATTGTCGTCAAATCGAAGCCCGCCATCATGCGGGTGATGCAGCGGCAAGCTTGGCTTTGGAGATCATGGTTCACCGTTTGGTCAAATACATCGGCGCCTACATGGCCCTGCTGCCAAAATTGAAAGCCATTATTTTCACAGGTGGGATTGGCGAAAATTCACAATGGGTTCGCCATGCCGTTTTATCCAGATTGGCACATTGTGGCCTCCATCTGGATGAAGCGCGAAACACAAAGCCCTATGCCGACCATCTGCAATTGACCAGCGATCAAAGCTGTATTCAGGCCTTTGCTATTCGTACCAATGAAGAGTTGCTGATGGCAAGGCAAATACTCCAATCAGGCGATATTTGAATCTTTGACTTTAAAGTATGGATTTTTTGGTCCAGAAGGGCCATCACTTCTTGGTGTGGGATGCTGGGGCGTGGATCGTAAGCTTGATGGTCTAAAGTTGCGGCGTGCATGAGAAAGCTCCTGTGATCAAATTATTGTTTGAAACAACAAAGCGCACACCATCCCAGGATTTGGTAATGGGAGGATCATCGTCGAGATGATGGGAGTCAAAAATAGGACTGGCTTGGTCTGTGGCCACTTGGTCCACAACAATGGGAATCCAGGCATTTTCTAAGCTGTCAAAACCATGGAGTTTGCCTGTGTAATGCAGAACCCAAAGGTTGACATGGTCAATGCCTTCGCTTTGTAAATACGGGACAATAATGTGGGCGATGGCGAGTTTGCCCGTTTTCATTTGGGGGACAGTTTCTTCAACGAGCACATGATGGCGGGTTTGGTAGACAGTGGCTGAACCCGATTCAAGATGAAGACTCGTCACTTTGACAGCGCCTTCTTTGATGGACGGCCATGAAACGAATAAAGGGATCAACAGCAACAGACCCAAAACTTTGACAGGCCACTTTTTTCGTGAGAAGAACAAAAGCAGGCCCAGAATGCCCAGGAGCATTTCAGCGAAGTTGGGCTGCTTCAGGGTGATGCCCCAGTAGGGGC
>CAYGFJ010000025.1:0-12095 GCA_964349115.1 uncultured Francisellaceae bacterium | reverse complement strand
CACCAGCACCAGCACCAGCACCAGCACCAGCACCAGCACAAAAAGGCTCGAATGCCATACCAGCCACCATTGCACTTTTAGTGATTGGCTGTGTTGTGAAGGCGGCATTGGTGGCTGCGGCCACAACAGCTGCAGCTGCAGCCGCAGCTGTTGTTTGGCCGGTCACGCTTGCTGTTGGCGCGCTGCTGCTTGGGTATGGATTGTGGAAAACATGCAAAGAGATGCCAAGCACAACGCCATTCGCAAGCGCAGCGGCAGTACCTCAGGCAAGCCCCCCTGCCCCTTCAAGGCGTTAATACCCCTCACCTTCGACTCATTTATTCAAGCTCCTAAATGCCCAGATTTCTGGGCGCCGATTCAATAGTGAAAACCCCTTGCTCTTTTTTAAAAAACACATTATCTTGCGATAGCAATCACAATAAAACACAAGATGTAGTAAAAAGGAGACACACATGGAACTACAAGTCATCAAAAGAACTGGGGAAGTCGTTCAATATAATACTGACAAAATTGCCGTGGCCATGACCAAGGCGTTTTTGGCGGTGGAAGGGACGGGCACCTCTGAGTCCAACCGCATTCGTGAGCTCGTGAACACCCTCTCGACTCAAGTGATGGAGACCTTTGAGCGCCGCATCCCAAAGGGGGGGACGGTTCACATTGAAGACATTCAAGACCAGGTGGAGCTGAGCCTAATGCGAAGTGGCGAGCAAAAAGTAGCTCGAGCCTACGTATTGTATCGGGAAGAGCGTCGCAAAGAGCGTGAGCAAACGGCCAAAACACCCTCCAAAGCAGGGAAAATTCGTGTTAAATTGCAGGATGGAAGTTTTATTCCTTTGGATGAAGCACGCTTAAAAATGGTGATTCAAGAAGCCTGTGAGGGCCTTTCCAACACCAATGCTGACTATATTTTCATGGATGTGAAACGGAATCTCTTTGATGGCATTCCCCAGGATCGCGTGGCCAAAGCACTGGCTTTATCTGCCCGCGCCCTCGTCGAAACCGAACCCAATCACGCGCTGGTCGCTGCGCGCTTGGTGCTGGATGACTTGCGTTCTGAAGCACTGAGCTTCCTCAAAATTGCACCGATGGCCACCCATCATGAAATGAAAAAGTTGTACCCCAAAACCTTCTCTGCCTACATCAAAAAAGGCATTGAACTTGAACTCTTGGACCCCAAGTTGGCCGGGTTTGACTTGGACCGCCTAGGCACTGCGCTTCAAAACGAACGGGATCATCTCTTCCATTATTTGGGGATCCAGACCTTATATGACCGTTATTTTATTCATTTCCAAAACACACGCTTTGAATTGCCTCAAATTTTCTTTATGCGGGTTGCGATGGGTTTGGCGTCTGAAGAAAAAGACAAAGATGCCCGGGCGATCGAATTTTATGATCTGCTCTCCAGTTTTGATTATATGAGTGCGACCCCCACGCTTTTTAATTCAGGAACGCTACGTCCTCAATTATCCAGCTGCTATTTGACAACGATTCCCGATGATTTGCATGGCATTTACAGCGCCGTTCGTGACAACGCCATGCTGTCCAAATTTGCAGGTGGCTTGGGCAATGACTGGACGCCTGTTCGCGCCATGAATGCACACATCAAGGGGACAAATGGTCGCTCACAAGGCGTTGTTCCCTTCATGAAAGTAGCGAATGACACCGCCGTTGCCGTCAATCAAGGCGGAAAGCGCAAAGGCGCAGTCTGTGCCTACCTTGAAACCTGGCATATGGACATTGAAGACTTCCTGGAACTACGTAAAAACTCTGGGGACGATCGTCGTCGCACCCATGACATGAACACTGCCAACTGGGTGCCTGATTTGTTTATGAAGCGCGTTTGTGAAGATGGCCCCTGGACGCTGTTCTCCCCCAACGATGTACCCGATCTTCACGATTTGTATGGAGACGCTTTTGAAAAAGCCTATGTCGCCTATGAAAAAAAAGCCTCTGAAGGCAAGCTGTTCAGCAAAAAAGTACAGGCGCTCTCGATCTGGCGCAAGATGCTCTCGATGCTGTTTGAAACCGGCCATCCCTGGATCACTTTTAAAGACCCCTGCAATATCCGTTCACCTCAGGGACATGTAGGCGTGGTGCACAGCTCCAACCTCTGTACTGAGATTACTTTAAATACCTCCCATGAAGAAATTGCCGTCTGCAATTTGGGGTCCATCAACATCCCCGCGCACTTGGATGCGAAGGGCAACATCTTGAAAGACAAACTACAAAAAACAGTAAAAACCGCCATTCGTATGCTGGACAATGTCATTGACATTAACTACTACTCCGTGCCCCAATCTCGGAAATCAAACTTGCGTCATCGTCCAATTGGCTTGGGCATCATGGGGTTCACTGATGCTTTGTATATCAAGCGTCTGCCTTATGACTCAAAGGAAGCTGTCGAGTTTGCCGATGAGATGATGGAAATCGTGAGCTATTACGCCATCGACTCTTCCAGCGATCTCGCAAAAGAACGTGGCAGCTACGAAACCTTTGAGGGCTCGCTCTGGAGTCAAGGCATTCTGCCAATTGATTCCATCGCCCTGCTCAAAAAAACCCGTGGTGACACACTGCAACAGGACACAAAAACCCACCTTAACTGGAGCAGCTTACGCACTAAAGTCCGCACCCAGGGCCTACGCAATTCCAATACCCTGGCGATCGCTCCGACGGCAACGATTGCCAATATCATTGGGGTGTCGCAATCGATTGAACCGATTTACCAAAACCTCTATGTCAAATCCAATTTGTCAGGGGAATTTACGGTGTTGAATGACTATCTCGTTAATGATTTGAAGAAATTGGACCTCTGGGACGAAGTCATGGTGAATGATTTAAAGTATTACAACGGCAGCGTTCAAGCAATTGCGCGCATCCCGGCAGAATTAAAACGCCTCTATGCCACTGCCTTTGAAATAGATTCTACTTGGTTGATTGAAGCGGGCAGTCGCCGTCAGAAATGGATCGACCAAGCACAGTCCCTCAATCTATATGTGGGAAAACCCTCAGGAAAAGTGCTGGACAACCTCTACAAATTGGCCTGGCAACGCGGGCTTAAAACCACCTATTACCTCCGTACTTTGGGAGCCACCAGCACTGAGAAATCCACCGTCGATCGCACAGAGTTAAACGCCGTTAAAATGGAAACTGCGGCGACACAAGAAGCCCCTAAAGCCTGCTTGATCGCCGACCCAGATTGTGAGGCGTGCCAGTAGTTAACGATGGGCCATATCCACTTGAATCTGCTCAAGCGACTTCTTCTTGGTCTCAGGCAAGTACTTCAAGGCCAAGATAAAATAAAAGAAAGTGAAAAAGCCGAAAATGAGGTAGGTATGGATGAGGCCAATATTGGCCTTCATTTGCAAGAAAATGGTTGATACACCCCAGGATGTGAGAGAGTTGGCAAACAGGGCCAAGGCCAAGCCCTTGCCCCTGATATTGCTGGGTAGCAATTCGGTCATGATCAGCCAAACCATCGAGCCTGGACCCACAGCAAAGCAAAAAATAAATGTAAGCAACCCTGCCAACGAACAAAATGACGGCCAATGCCAATGCATCGTGAGTGCGAGGAAAAAATAAGACAAAGTCACCCCCAAAGTGCCAAACATGAGCAAACTTCGCCGACCCACTTTGTCGATAATCAAAGTGCCAATAATCGTACCAATAAAATTGATAAGGCCAATTAAAACCGAACCCTCCATGTCACTTGTGTGGGAATGGAATCCTGCTTGCCTAAAAATTTCCGGCGCATAGAGCAAGATGGAATTGATGGCCGTCAGCTGATTCAAAATGGCAATCAAGAGCGTTAGCACCAAGGGGAAAGCGAGTTCACGACGAAATAAATCACGCCAATGCGCCCTCATCTTATAGGGACTTTTCAAAATACCGGCCATCTCAGCCTCTGCTTCAGCCAAGGGGCGGATTCTTTTTAAAATATTGAGGGCTTTTTTAACCTGGCCTTTGCTCGCAAACCAGCGTGGCGATTCAGGCAAAAACAGCATGGTGACAAGCAACAATCCTGCGGGAAAGAGGGAGATTGCATACATACTGCGCCAACTTCCAGAATGCGTGAGCAGGGTGTCCATGACATAGGCAAGCAAAATGCCAGCCGTTAGAAACAATTGGAAAATGGTGACACTGCGTCCCCGAATGCGGGCGGGTGCAATTTCAGATAAATAAGAAGGCACTGCAACTGACACCACCCCAACCGCCGTTCCCAGGACAATGCGGGCATAAAGCATGTGATAAAAGTTGGGTTTTAAAAGCAGACCAACAATCCCCAAGACAAACAGAGCAGCCCCTGCGATGATCATGGTTCTGCGTCCAAATTTGTCAGAGAGATACCCAGTCACCATGGTGCCAATTAAGCCACCAATAAACACCATACCCCCCAACACGCCAATTTGAGACGTCGTCAACCCCAAGTCTTTTTGAATGAAAAAGATGGTACCTGAGAACACCCCCAAGTCATAGCCATACAAAATGCCGCCCAGACTGGAGCAGAAGATAATCCAAAATAGGAGAGACATGCGAACCCCTTATTGGTCGTGTTGACGACTGATAAATGATTTTATTTTTGCCATGTAGGCATTGATGGTGTTTTGCGTCAGACGTTGCCGATGATCATCTAAAGTATCGCCCCTCAGGACTTCCGACACATCATAAATGCACTGCAACATCTTACGCAGCGCCGCTTTTCCATCCAGAACGGTTTTCAAATCAATGACAAAGCAGAAACCAGGGGTGGTGTAATTGACATTGTGTAAGTCAAAATAACCTGGCTTGATCGCAGAGGCCACATAAAATTGCAGACCTTCTTCATCTACAAATTCAAACACGCGGTCGTCATTGAGTTCCAAGCCCAATTCACTAAAGAGCTGGAGCAAGGCCCCACCATTAAATACTTGCGATCGCGGCGCCATAAAATACAACGTCACAAAATCAAAACGGGAAATGGGAACTTTTGCCTCTATCTTCATCTCCTCGGCTTCCTCTATTTCACGCTGACGCGCAAACATTTTTTTAGCCGCTTCAATCGCTGTATCGGTGTGAAAAAACTCAGTCTGATGAGGCTCGCCAATATATTCCGCCAAAGCTTCTTTTCCTGCACGCACCATGGCTTCACTCAAGGCCTGTTCTTCTTCTTGAGACAGCTCTTGAATATGTGGCTCTTTTTTTGTGGCTACATTACTATAATTCTCTTTCACCAAAAAATGAGGCTCGCTCTTTCTGGACAGCTTGTTCTTAGCATGCACTTTCTCAACCGTCACCGGCAAAGTGTACCCAGATAAAAATGGATTTTTTTCAATGAGCGCAGCAGAAAAGGCCTCATCTCCCCCCACTGCTTTTCGTGAAGGCTTCAACACAATCACAAGCAAAACAATCAGCACAACAAGACACGCCACTCCAGCAATCCACGCCTGATGATGGACAGCAAACACCTCCTTCAAAACAGAAGGATTGTTCCAATAAAAAATAATCTGGTCACGGAAATGGTATAGTTTATCAAGAAAGTCAGGCACTTTATTATCGAGAACTCCAGTCACTAATGGGATGATTTAAGCATTTTTCTATCACAAAGCCAAGAGGCGTCCTCTTACCGCACTCAATGGGTGACATCTCAATCAGACGAGGGGTCGCTTGCGATACAGCGTCGCAACATGCCCAACAATTTGAATCAACTCAGCTTTAGACCGAGCTGCAATGTCTGCTACAGCAGCCTTTCTGGCCTCACGGTCTTGACCAGGAATTTTGATTTTGATGAGCTCATGGGCACTCAGCGCCACCTCCACTTCAGCCATCACGGCGTCGGTCAAACCCTGTTGGCCCAACCAGACAACAGGCTTTAAGGCATGGGCTTGGGTTTTAAGTGATTTGATTTTAGCGGACATTAAAAGCTCGCGCCCATGTTGGCAACCATGGCTTGAAAGGCTTGACCTTGTACAAAACCAGGGACCATCACGACTTTTCCATCCGTCTGTTTGTAGAAAACAGTTGGCGTGCCTTGAAAACTATATTTGCTGAAGAACTGCGTGTTTTGCGCAACCTTTGAGAAAGCCTCTGTCACAGTAGGATTGCTGGCATCCGGTTGAATGGGAGCCAGAGCACCGGTTTCTGTTTGGTCGTTGAAAGTCGCTTCGTTTTCACTTAAAAGCTTTGATGCATCAGCATCCGAAGCTGCATTCAACATCGCAGCTGCTTTGCCTGGGCTGGAGGGATCGCGGAAGGCAACCGGCAACCAGCGAATTTGCACTTGACCTTCAGCAATCATGGGCTCCAATTCTTTGTAGAGCAAATGGCAATAAATACAGTTGGGATCAAAAATAACAATCGCTTTGTGAGGCGCATTGTTGCTGCCCGAAGTAAAGGTGCTGAGCTGTAATGCTTCGGCATAAGCAGGTCCCGCAATTTTGCTATTGATATATTCGTTGGTATACACCTGCGTCATGTCCTGACCTTGCGCGCTGATCACCGACCCTGCCACTACAAAACGCCCTTTGGGGTCCGCATACAAAATGCCGCTGTTGTGTCCAGCGCCTTGGGTTGACTCCACAACAAACCCCGTCAAACCGCCGATGGCTGGAAAGGTGTCTGTAATCGTCCCTTGGCCATTGATTACTTTTGTCACCAGCTTAGCGCCTGGCGTGTTTAAATTGACAACCGAAGTCGCTGTTGCTGCAAATAAAACACCCGCGCAGATCATGCTGATCAACCCCACCACACCCTTCCCAATCACTTTCATAGCACTCCCTTAAAAACAGACCCTTTCAAACGAAGCGGCCATGATACCACTGCTTTTTATGAAAAACTACAGCTTAATCCCAATTGCCTTCAGGCGTTCCGCCAAAGCAGGGTGGGTTGAAAACAGATCGCTCATTGAGACATCGCTTGCAATGCCCGCCTGGGCAGGATCGTAAATATAGGCAGAACGGCGCACGCCTTCGTGGGCAGTTCGTTTATAATCGCCGGCGTATTGCGCTTGGTGAGTGGTGTGATCTTCATGAATTTTGGTGAGCGCTCGGCCCAGAGGAGCATTGTCCCGCATCAACTCAACGGCGCCGCTGTCGGCCATAAATTCCCGCGTGCGGCTCAGATAAAAAGACAATAAAACAGTGATCAAGGGCAAAAGATAACGCAAGACCAAAACAATCATAAACAGCTGATTTCCACCGCGCTCTTCACGGCCATTGTTCTCGCGACCGCCACCAAACAACATCGACCAAAACAAGACATCAATCAGCATCAAAATAAGATTGCTTAAGACCGAGGCAAACAAAATCAGCTTAATATCCAAATGACGAATATGGGACAATTCGTGGGCCAACACCGCTTGCAGCTCAGAACGATCCAATTTTTCAGCCAAGCCCCGCGTGATCGCAATCATGGCCGACTCTTCACTGAAACCACTTGCAAAGGCATTCATATACGTCGCTTCAATCAAGAAGACGCGTGGCATAAAACGTAAGCCCGCCGCAATGCGCATCTCTTCCACCACATTATAAATTTGCTGCTCCATCACATCGCGGGCCGTGGTGGGGGTGATTTCGACATACTCTGTCCCCATCAACATGAGCTTGTCATAGGACATAAAGGTGATGTACACACAAATCGCTGCAATGGCCAAGGCAATCAAAGTGCACACCGGTAAAATTTGAAATTGCACCAGCATCCCCATCACCTGAGCGGCCGTTGCATTGGGATAAGCATTGAGATTGAGATAGGTGTCAAAGAGCAAGCCGATGGCAGCGTAAATCAAGAGGTAGGTCACAATCACCCATCGCGTGCGTGATTTGTTTTTTTTGAGAATTGCGCGCCAGTTGGCAACCCCAGTCTGAGCAGCTTGCGTGGACATTGTTACAGTTTAACCGTATACGCTTCCTGCGTTTTCACTTGATCAGCATCCAATTGCCAATAAGGAAAATCCTGATTCAGGCTGGTAAACAACTTCACAATCATCGCCTGGAAGAACGACTTCTTTTGCGCATTGTATTGCTCAACACTGTCATTCAGGGCTTGTTTCGCAAAGGCCAGTTTGTTTTCAGTGGAAACAATTTCTTCTTGCAATTGCAGCGCATTTTGATTGGCTTTCAAATCGGGATACTGTTCAAAAACAACATTCAAGCCTGACAAAATGCCTGAAATTTTGTTTTCAGCACCCATCATGGCCGAGGTATCGCCTTTGTCTTTGGCCGCACTCGCCTGATTCCGCAAAGCCACCACCTCTTTCAAGGTCGACTTTTCATAGTCCATATATTTTTTGACGACTTCAATCAAGGACTGAAACACTTTATAGCGCCGATCCAGTTGAATATCGATTTGCTTCTGGTTGTTGCGCACCGTTTCAATCATCGCAATTAAACGGTTGTACGTCGCAATCACATAAATAAGGATGACCGCAATCACCGCAACAATAACAAGCCCTTTCATATTGATCTCCATTTTTAGTTTTGAGGGCAGGGATTATAGCAAAGCTAAAAAACTTTTGCTTTTGACAGCATGGCCTGACTGCAACTTTCTCTACTCAGCGCTTATAATGTTGGCATGAAAAAACGGACCTACCCCCATATCATCTTCCCGCTGGTTGCAGTGATTATTTTGAGCCTGCCACTCTTTGCCCCCAACCTAGCACGGATGAGTGCGGGTATTGCTGTGTTATCGGGGATTGTCTTGTCCTTGACGCTTGGCAATCCGTATGCGGAATGGACGCGAAAGATCACTTCTACATTACTGACCTGGTCTATCGTCGGCTTGGGTTTTGGGATGAATTTGATGCTTGTTGTGCATGTGGGGGTGCAAGGCATTGGCTATACCATTATCAGCATTGTATTGGCCATGACGCTTGGATTGTGCTTGGGCCGTGTCTTTAAAAATTCAGGCGAGGGGTCTTTGCTCATCACCGTTGGGACGGCTATTTGTGGCGGAAGTGCAATTGCCGCCATCGCCTCTACCATTCGCGCCAAGCACGAAAATACTTCAGTGGCCTTAGCTGTCGTTTTTGTTTTGAATGCGGTGGCTTTGTTTGTTTTTCCAGTCATTGGACATCTTGCACAGCTGACACAAACACAATTTGGAATATGGAGTGCACTCGCCATTCAAGATACCAGCTCCGTCGTGGGTGCAACCCTACAATATGGCCATCAATCCCTCGAGATTGGCACCACTGTTAAACTGGCGAGAGCCTTATGGATTGTGCCTATGACGATTGCAATTGGAGCGATATATGCCAGGAGAACCCATCACGAACCCGGCAAAGCCAAAGCAAAAAAACCATGGTTTATTTTAGGATTTCTTTTGGCAGCAGCCCTTGTCACCTGGGTTCCCTCTCTGCAGACTGCAGGAATGAAAATTCACAACATTGCCACCCAGGTTTTGGTTGCCGCTCTATTTTGCATTGGATCGAACCTGTCGCGAACCACCTTAAAAACCCTAGGCCTGCGTCCTCTATTGCAGGGTTTGATTTTGTGGATCGTATTGGCAACGACAACCTTCATTGCAATCACCCTGCATTATATTACGTAAATTGAGACCTATGCCGTCCCATCTTCTCGTCATTGATCTTCAGCGCTGAATTGCTGATAATGCGCCCTTCTCTTCAACTACATCAAGGAAATATCATGACGATACGGGTGGCGATCAATGGATACGGGCGGATTGGAAAAAACATTCTGCGGGCGCTGTATGAAAGTGGGAAGAATAAAGAAATTTCCATTGTGGCGATTAATGATCTGGGAGACCCCAAGATTCTCGAACATTTGACGAAGTATGACACCGTGCATGGACCATTTCGTGGGGAAGTGCATCTGGATGGAGACCATCTCGTTGTGAATGGCGACCGGATCAAGGTGGTCTCAGAGCGCGATCCTGCCAAATTACCGTGGGGTGAATTGAAGATTGATGTTGTCCATGAATGTACTGGATTTTTTACAACGAAAGAAGCAGCCTCCAAGCATCTTCAGGCTGGGGCTAAAAAAGTGATTATCTCAGCGCCAGGCGGCAAAGATGTTGACGCCACCATTGTGTTTGGAGTGAATGATGAAGTGCTGCGCTCCACCATGACGGTGATTTCAAATGCCTCCTGCACAACCAATTGCTTGGCGCCTTTGGCCTCAGCCTTGCACAAGACTTTGGGCATTGAAGAGGGGCTCATGACCACCATTCATGCCTACACCAATGACCAACGTTTGACAGATGTGTATCACGAGGACGTGCGTCGGGCGCGTTCGGCCACCCATTCAATGATTCCTGCAAAGACAGGGGCTGCTGCGGCAATTGGGCTCGTCATTCCTGAATTAAGCGGAAAATTGGACGGGTTTGCCATGCGAGTACCTGTCATCAATGTCTCAGTCACTGATTTGACCTTTACAGCAAAACGCGACACCACAGCCGAGGAAGTCAACGCCATTCTAAAGCAAGCCAGTGAAACCAGTTTGAAAGGCATTTTGGCTTACAGTGATTTGCCACTGGTATCGATCGACTTCAACCACAACACTCACTCTTCCATTTTTGACTCCAGCCAAACCAAGGTGATTGGAAAATTGGTGAAAGTTTTGTCCTGGTATGACAATGAATGGGGCTTTTCCAACCGAATGCTGGACACCACCATTGCCTTGATGCATGCAAAACCATGAGCGAAACCATTGAACTTCACCCTTCTCAGGCCAATCCACGTATTTTGAAAGTGATTGTGGATTGCCTGAATTTGGGAGGAGTCATCGCTTATCCCACTGACTCCGGCTATGCCCTGGGCTGCGGACTGCGTCAAAAGGAAGCGCTGGACCGCATCAAAGCCATTCGCAACTTGGATGAATACCACAACTTTACCCTGATTTGCCGCGATTTGTCTGAAATTTCAAAATATGCCAAGGTATCGAATGAAGCCTTTCGTATTTTGAAGCGCTTTACACCCGGTGGCTACACCTTCATTTTGGAAGCCACCAAAGATGTGCCCGATCCCGTCCTCTCGAAGCGTGACCAAATTGGCGTGCGCATCCCCGACCATCCCATCCCCCTCATGATTGTTGAAGCACTGGGCGAAGCGATGTTGTCCACCACCCTGACCCTTCCCAGTGAATCTGCCCCGCTTTTATACCCCGAAGATGTGGCTGAAGCCCTCTCTCATCAAATAGACATCATTATTGATGGAGGCTATGCCGGCTTTGAACCCACTTCCATTGTTGACCTGTCGCAGGGCAACCCGATTGTCCTCCGCGTGGGCAGTGGCGATGTCAGCGAGTTTCAATCATGAGTGAAAAAATACAAAAAGTGCTGGCCCAATTTGGCTTTGGATCTCGCCGTGAAATCGAACGCTGGATCAGCGCAGGTCGCATTCATTTGAAAGGACAACTCGCCAAACTAGGCGATCGCATGGAGCTCACTGACCCCATCACCCTTGACAAAAAAATGCTGTTTTTAAAAGCAGAAGATCGCCCGGAACACAAAGTACTGATGTACTACAAACCCGAAGGCGAAGTCTGTACCCAAAAAGACCCTGAAAACCGCCCCACTGTTTTTGAAAACCTACCCCGCCTTCGCAATGCGCGATGGATTATGGTGGGCCGTCTCGACTACAACACCTCCGGCTTGCTGCTCTTCACAACAGATGGCGAGCTTGCAAACGCCTTGATGCATCCCAAATCGGAAATGGAACGAGAATACGCCGTCCGCATTTTTGGCACCCTCTCTGCCTCTCAGATTGAAACCTTGAAAAAAGGGATTCAGCTGGAAGATGGCCCTGCCAAATTTAAAACGGTGTTAGAGCAAGGCGGCGAAGGCCAAAATCATTGGTACCACGTGGTGATCATGGAGGGTCGCAACCGTGAAATTCGCCGGATGTTTGATTATTTTGATATCACCGTGAGCCGTCTTTTACGCGTCCGTTTTGGCCCCATCAGCTTGCCGCCCGAACTTTCCCGCGGCAAACGACGTGAACTCTTGCCCATGGAAATGAAAGCGCTGTATGAGGCTGCGGGACTCAAGAAAGCTATGGTACATTGAAGGCCATTTGACAGATATTTTGCCCATGCCGCAACTCACCACCCTCCGCCTCAGCCATTTTCGCAATTTTGCGGAAGGTGAATTTGAATTTTCACCAGGGA
>CAYGFJ010000024.1:0-12279 GCA_964349115.1 uncultured Francisellaceae bacterium | reverse complement strand
TTTCAGTAGTGCGCTATGGCAATGTTGTAGGCTCGCGCGGCTCGGTCGTCCCTTATTTTAAAAAACTTATTGAAGAAAAAGTATCACACTTACCAATCACCGATGAAAGAATGACACGTTTTTGGATTACCTTGGATCAAGGCGTAAATTTTGTTTTGAAAAATTTTGAACGCATGCAGGGTGGCGAGATTTTTGTTCCTAAAATTCCTTCAATGAAAATCGTGGACCTCGCTCAAGCGATGGCCCCTCATTTACCCATTAAAATAGTGGGAATTCGACCTGGAGAGAAGTTACATGAGGTGATGTGCCCTGCAGATGACAGCCATCTTACGTTTGAGTTTCATGATCACTTTGTCATTCAACCGACGATTCAGTTTGCACATCGGGTTGATTTTATGACCAATGCGTTGGGTGAAAAAGGGAAACCCGTTAAACAAGGCTTTGAATATAATTCTGGAACCAATAGCGTGTGGTTAAGCGAATCGCAGTTACTTGAGATGATGGCAGGCATATAATGAAATTTATTCCCTATGGGCGACAAACCATTTCGGAAGCTGATATTCATAATGTTATCGAAGTTCTGAAATCAGACTGGTTAACGCAGGGCCCTGCAATTGAGCACTTCGAACAAGCAGTTGCAAAATATTGTGGTGCTACCCATGGTGTTGCTGTCATGAATGCGACCTGCGCCTTGCATTTGGCCTGTTTGGCCCTGAAAGTTGGTGCAGGAGATCGCGTTTGGACCTCACCGAACACTTTTTTAGCCTCAGCCAACTGTGCACGTTATTGTGGAGCAAATATTGATTTCGTTGATATTTGTGCTAAAACTTATAATATGTCCGTGGCTGCGCTAGAAGAAAAGCTTAAAAAAGCAAAACAAGCGAATAAATTGCCTAAAGTTGTCATCCCAGTCCACTTTGCAGGACAATCCTGCGATATGCGCGGCATTAAAAAATTAGCCGATAAATATGGGTTTAAAATTATCGAAGATGCAAGTCATGCCATTGGTGGACGTTATCTCAACGAGCCGATTGGAAATTGTCGCTATTCTGATATTACTATCTTCAGTTTTCATCCCGTTAAAATTATGACGACTGGCGAAGGTGGATTGGCGTTAACCCATGATAAAAAACTGGCTGATCAAATGCGGCTTTTGAGATCTCATGGTATGACACGTGACGAAGCGCTGATGACTCACCCGTCCCAAGGAGGTTGGTATCATGAGCAAGTTGATCTTGGATTTAATTATCGCATTACGGATATTCAATGTGCCCTGGGCTTGAGCCAATTAAAGCGTGTTGACGAGTTTGTCAAAAAACGTCATGAACTTGCTGCAATCTACACCCAGAATTTAAAAGACTTGCCATTGGTTTTGCCTTATCAAGATCCTCATACTTACTCGGCTTTCCATCTTTATGTGATTCAAACCACGGCACGGAAAAGGGTCTTTGATTATCTGAAAAATGCTAATATCGGCGTGAATGTTCATTATATTCCCGTTCATCTACAACCCTATTATCGGCAGCTTGGGTTTAAAGAGAGGGATTTCCCAGTGGCCGAGGCATATTACCATCAAGCCATTACTTTGCCACTATATACTGGACTCTCTTTAGCAGAACAAGATTATGTTGTGACTAAACTTCAGGAAGGGCTTGAATGCGTTTAGCCATTATTCCAGCACGGGGGGGCAGTAAACGTATTCCCAAAAAAAATATTAAAAATTTCTTGGGTAAGCCCTTGATTGCCTATTCCATTGAAGTTGCCATTAAAAGTGGCCTTTTTGATAAAGTAGTGGTTTCCACTGATTCTAAGGAAATTGCTGAAGTCGCCATGATCTATGGTGCAGAAGTCCCTTTTTTTCGACCTGCTGAACTCTCTGATGATTATGTGGGAACTGGACTTGTGGTTGCGCATACAATCCAATGGTTTATTGACCATCATTTAGAGTTTTCCGAAATATGCTGTATTTATGCCACAGCCCCTCTTTTGCAAGAAAAGTATTTAAAGCAAGGATTAGCCGCATTACTTCAACCCAACGTAGAATTTTCTTTTTCGGTTTGCGAATTTAGTTACCCTATTTTTCGCGGGTTTAAAATTACCAAGGAAAATCGAATCGAAATGCTTTTTCCTGAGCATGCCCATACACGCTCACAAGATTTAGAAAAGGCCTATCATGATGCAGGTCAGTTTTATTGGGGAAAACAAAATGCTTTTTTAAAATTGCTTTCTGCCTTGAGGGCATATTCTGTACCCATTGTTTTGCCACATTATTTAGTACAGGATATAGATTCAGAAGATGATTGGTGTCGAGCGGAACTTCTTTATCAGGCTCTGCACCCTAAAAAGATTGAGCGAGAAAATCAAGAAAAGGGGGTAGAACTACATGATAGATAAACAAAATTATATTGAAATAGGCCGCCGAAAAATTGGGAGGGGTTATAAACCGTTTACAGTCGCAGAAATGTCAGGGAATCATAATCAATCGCTTGAACGGGCCTTAGAAATTGTACATGCTGCCGCAAAGGCAGGGGCTGATGCCGTGAAGTTACAGACATACACTGCAGATACCTTAACCATTGATAAAAAAGATGGAGAATTTTATATTGATGATCCGAAGAGCCTATGGTTTGGTCGTACCATGTATGAACTCTACCAAGAGGCCCATACTCCTTGGGAATGGCAGGAAAAGATTTTTAATGAATGTAAAAAGTTAAATTTAGAATGCTTCAGCTCACCTTTTGATGAATCATCAGTAGATTTTCTGGAATCTCTTCATTGCCCTTGCTATAAAATTGCTTCTACTGAAAATACCGATGTTTTACTCTTGAAAAAAGTCGCTCAAACGGGCAAGCCCGTCATTATGTCGACGGGACTTTCTACTGTAGAAGAGTTGGGTATGAGTGTACGCGTGTTAAAAGAGGCGGGCTGTAAACAACTCATTTTACTGAAATGTACCGTCGCATATCCGGCGGACCCCAAAGATGCCAATTTGCTAACCTTGCCCAATATGGCAGAGTTATTTGATTGCCAAGTGGGGCTTTCGGATCATACACTGGGTTGTGGGGTTGCTATTGCCAGCGTGGCCTTGGGGGCAACACTCATTGAAAAGCATTTTACAGTAAGGCGAAGCGATGGTGGCGTTGACTCTGCCTTTTCTATGGAGCCTGAAGAATGGCAAATCATGGAAAATGAACTGGACAGAGCTTGGAAAGCGCTTGGCAAAGTGCAATATGGCTCTCTTTATTCATCAGAAAAAACTCGGATCTCTCGACGGTCTCTTTATGTTGTAAAAGATTTAGCGGCTGGAGAAGTCATTAGCCGGGAGAATGTTCGTTCTATCAGACCCGGCCTGGGTCTTCCCGTTAAAGATCTAGATATGGTTTTAGGAATGAAAGTGTTAAGGCCGATAAAGCGTGGAACCCCGCTTTCTTGGGATTTTTTTAAAAATTAAGCAATAGAAACCCACTGTAATAAATTTTTGTAAGCGATATTTTCTTGTTTATCCCGTGCAAGGTCAATCGCAAAGTGCTCAAATCTATTGCGCATTTTTTGAAGAGAATATTCGGGAGAGTCTGAACCCACGCAAATCCTACGATCAAAGCTGCGAAACAAATAACTTATGTCTAAATCTAAAGAGCTTCCGGCAAACTTACAGAGAGTGTAAGACAAATCGAGGATGGTCTTAGGAAAAGATTTTATCATCTCGGCGACATGCAATAATTGAGTTACACCGCCATGAAGCAAGATCATATGGGTATTTAATCCATAAATTAGAAGTTGGTGTAACGCCTTTAGATCGTTGTCTACACTGGATTGTTCTGCAGAGAAAGTATAAGTACAGATTAGAACAATAAGATTTAACTCCGCGGCATATTTTACTGCCTCAACCACTAGCGGGTCTAAATAGGAAAGTCTTGCCAATCTAGGATGGATTTTTATTCCAATAAAACCCATTGTTTTTAAACTTTGTAAATAGCCTTTTAGGCCATGGTGCGCAAGTTGGGGATCAAAAAAGGCGACTGCATAAAGTGAGGGTTGATAAGGTTTAACCAGGTCTATATAAGATTGGGCATGTAGTGGTTGCGTGGGTGAACCCATACCGACAGCAAATGCCCACTTTACATTGTTTTCTTGCATTTCTTGTCGTAAGTGTTCAACAGAGTTTGTTTTAACTGACGAACTCATCAGCCAGTTTCCATCCACTGTGGGATGAGTGAGCGAGTCGAAGATCGGAATATCTTGCATAGAGCCTCTAATAAGAAAGGGTATAAAACTGTTTGGGAATCTTAATTTCCTTGGACCTCATTGAAATGCTTGAAAATTCATCTAGTGATGGAGTAGTATCGAATCCTAATAATTTTTTTTGATCTTCAGTTAACTGGTCAAAAATATCGCAAGGAGTATTTTCAGTCATTCTATAGGTTTGTTTGTAAAACCATCTTGCATAGCTAACAATAACACCCCAACGATCATATGAGGATTGATTTTTTCCTCCAGCATGCCACAGTCCTCCATTGAAGATGATAACAGACCCGGCTGGCCCGGTCACTGTAAGCTCATCTGAATAGACAACCCCGTTGTCAGCATACTCTTTTCTTTTATGACTGCCAGGCACAACTCTGGTAGCACCATTGAGGCTAGTAAAGTCGTCTAACATCCATAGGCACTGAGCTTGTAAGGTTAAATGAGATCCCGGAACCCGCGAGTCAATATGTAATTGCTGAGCCACGCCCCCAGGAAGAGGGCTACGGCCGGAACTTCCCGTATAAATGAAAGGTTCATTAGACTGGTAAGAGCCCTGTTGTAGCATATGTCCAATGATAGGTAGGGTTGCAGAATGTGAAATCAATTGCATGAAGTCGACACTTTTATTATGCAGATTAAAGACGATTTTCTCATTTATTTTGTTGTTTAGCCCATCCTGTTGGGGTGGAGGGCTTGGATAGTGGTCTTTTAACCTCAAATACAAAGCCTCTAACAGCTTTTTAAAATGTTTACAGGTTTCTCTGGAAAGGACATTTTCTATCACTACGAAGCCTTGGGCGTCAACTTGCTCCATGAATTCGAGATGGGGCGATAAAAGCATTTGATCTTCCTTTACAAAAATTAATTAAGTTTTTTCAAAAAGAAGCCCGTAGGTATATTTCCCAGTACGCTCGTCTTGTTTGTCGAATTGTTTTTTTAGAATAAGCCGCATATGCGGGAGCACTTCCGCACACGCTTTTTGCATATCCCGACGCCAAAGCATATTGTCGTGTCCATGGTAGTGTACATCTACTTCTGCCTCATCAAAATAGTCCGTTGTAAAAAAGTACTTACGGGTGACTCTATCAATTTCTTTGAGTGCCTTTGGCAAGGAATCTGGAGAGATATGCATTAAAACACCGCTGGCAAAAACCAAATCGAAATAGCCATCAAAAAATGGAATATCATAAGCTGATCCCTTTACGAGAGTAGCCGGTACATTTTTTTCTTTTCCGAGCTGTATCGCTTTGACTTGGGGTTCAATTCCGACGAGCTCAAAATCACCCAACTGAGAGAGTACTGTAAAATTATGACCAGTATTGCAACCCACTTCAAGAATCCTTTTTACATTTTTCGTTTGATCCAACATTTCTTTGAAATGCTCTTTTGTGCGTGCACAGTGGGCTTCAGAAAAATTAACACTGGCATTCCGGCTTAGATATTTTTCACCAAAATCACTGCTCCAACGCTCTAATTGTATATTTTCCATAAATGCTCCTCAGCCGATAATTTAAGTGCCTCAGCGTACAACGATTTCTATTATACTGTCAAGGTGGCGCATATTCGTTGTAGCGCATATTCGTGTGGCGCATATTCGTGGCGCATATTCGGTGGCGCATATTCGCATGTAGAGAAAATCCCGCTACAATATCAACAAAGCGATGTAAAAGGACAGGACATTTATGGTGATTTTTTATTGCGCTGCTGGTGCTGGGATTGGATTAGGGCATTTTAATCGCTGTCTCAAGATTAGTAAGGCACTTGAAAAAAATTACCCTATGATTCATTCATGTTTTGTCGCCCCCTCCCCCGCTATGAAAAAAAATAACATGCGTTTTTTAGAAAAATGGGAAGATGTTTTGCCGGGACAGGTTTTCGTGTTGGACAGGGTCACTACTCAGTGTATAGAGGATCCAACAGCCCTATGTCAGTTGTTAAAGGAGATTAGCGCCCGTCAGCATAAAATAGTGTTCATTGATGGTGTAGGGAGTCATTGTTTTTTATCAAAGCAAGATAACTTGCCGGAAATTGATCTCGCTGTTATTCCCTATGCAGGTGCACAGCCAATTGCACATGCGAGAGTCAAAAATTGGCTTATGGGATCTTATTATGCGTTAATTGATGAGATTTATCAATCTGCTCAGAAGCGTCCGCAACCTCTACATTGCCGAAAAGTGTTAGTGACTTTAGGGGGAGCGGACCCTAAAAATTTGACAATGCTTGTGTTAAAAGCCCTGAGCCAATTGGATGTAATTTGCAGAATCATCGTGGGGCCTTTCTTTTCTAAAGAATCGATTAATCAGATTAAGCGTTTTGCATCAAAAAAGCCTTCTTGGGAGGTAGTTTTTTCACCCCCCACCTTATTTGAGTATTATGACTGGGCGGACTTAGTGGTTAATAGTATTGGTGTTTCAAGTTATGAAGTGATGGCGATGGGAAAACCTTCGTTACAAATTTCATCTTCGATGGCTCATGCAGAACACGGAGATTATTTGGATAAACATCAGCTCATCTGTCATATAGGTTACTTTGGTGGGGTTGCACAAAACGAACTTTCGACTAAAATAGCCTCTTTGTTAGAGAATCAGCAGCAGCGCGAAATGTTATCTAATAATGCGTATAACGCTATAAATTCAAAGGGAGTGTTGCATGTTGCAAATGCCATTGGCCAACTTGATCAATCAATCGCTTGAGGCTATTGACTGTGATACTGACTACTCTGGAAAATTATTGGTGATTTTAGGGGCTGGTGTTTGGCAACTATCGGGTATTCGAGCTGCAAAGCAATTAAATTTTACTGTGCTTGCAGTTGATGCGGACAGCGAGGCTCCTGGATTGGCTTTGGTAGACTATCCACTGTGCGCCGACCCTTGTGATATTCCTAACATTATAAAATATTTGAAGACTCTGAATCAGCAACCGATTGGAGTTGTGGCTTTTATTACGGAAGCGCTTCAACTCGCTGCAGCAAAGCTAAGAGAACTATTGAAGTTGCCTGGCCCCAACTCCGATCTTATCTCTAGAATGACGGACAAAGCATTGCAAAGACAGTGCTGGCAAACTCATGGGATATCTAATCCTGCATGGCATGTATTTAATCAAGCAAAAGATGCGGTTTCTTTTTTAGGCCAACGTCGCTTGGATCGCTATATAATTAAACCTGCCAATTCTTCCGGGAGCCGTGGCATAACAGTCATTGACGCTGAGACTAGCACTGAGAAAATACAAGAGGGGGTGGGACTTGCGTTTCAATTTAGCAGCAATGGAAAAATATTAATTGAGCAATTTATTAAGGGGGTGGAGTACGCCGTTGAAACGTTTAGTCACAACGGACATGTTTATATTTTGGCTATTTCAGAAAAATGCAAAGTGGCGGGAACTGATGATACCGTAGCTTCCGAGCTTGCCACTCCAGCCATCTCATCGAAAGCCCAACAAGAAATTGGGAGTCTTGTTCAACGTGCTTTATTAGCATTAAACTATCAAAATGGCCCTGCACATACAGAAATATTACGCACAAAAGAAGGCAATCTGTATCTTGTGGAGACAGGCGCCAGGGGTGGTGGGTTTTTAGTAGCGGATGGAATTGTCCCTGCTGCAAGTCATTTTAATTTACCTATAACAACAATTCTAAGCACTGTGGGTGCTACTTTTTCTTTTTCCCCTCCCAGAATACAACAATGTTTTGTGTTAAGATTTATACCCTCCCGGCCAGGAGTGGTTAAAGCTATAATCGGTTTTGAGACAATAAGCCAAATAGAAGGAGTTTCAGCCTGCCCATTAGTAAAAATTGGAGATACCTGCTTTAGCCCAAGAACTGATGGCGGACGGTTAGCTTATATATTTTCGATCGGTAAAACTCGAGAAGAGGCTTTAAAAAAAGCGAATGAAGCAACTGACTCTATTAATTTTGAAGTTAACTAACCGTATGAAAGGATTTTTATGATCAAAAAAAAAATGCCAATTAGCTCTAAAGCTCAAGGTATCCCAGAAGCACTGTCTGTTTATTTTAATCAGTTAGTCTATGAATTAAAACGCAAGCATTATGATATTATCACATTGTCACTGGGCGAGGCCTTTTTCGACATCCCTAATTTTGGATTTGAAAAACTTGACTTTACTAAAGGGTATCACTATTCTCATAGCAGAGGTTTACTAGAATTACGCGAAAAAATTGCTCTCTATTACAATCGCCACTACGCAGCTTCTATCGCCAGCGAAGATATGATTATTTCCGCAGGATCAAAGCCCCTCATCTATATGTGCATCCAGGCAGCTGTTAACCCAGGCGAAGAAGTGATTATTCATGAACCTGCATGGTTGAGTTATCAAGAGCAAGCACGGTTAGTAGGAGCAAGTGTGAAGTTCATCCCATATGATGAGCCCTGCGTGCAATTTGAGAAATACTTTACCGATAAAAGCAAAATATTGATCCTTAATAATCCTAATAATCCAGCAGGCTCCACTTACTGTAAAGAAGATCTGTTAATGCTCTATCAGCAATGCAGAAGCCGCGACATTTATTTACTGGTTGATGAGGCTTATAGCGATTTTGTATTAGATAAGTCGTTTGTCTCAATGGCTAGCCTCGTGCCTGATTTAGATGGGATCATTGTTATTAATTCTCTCTCTAAGAACATGGGAATGTCGGGCTGGCGGATTGGGTATGCCATTGCTAGCCAAGAGTTTTTAATGACTTTATTGAAATTGAATCAGCATTTGATTACTTGCGCGCCCACTATTTTACAGCAATATCTAGCAACTTACTTTGATGACATCCTATCTTATACTTTGCCGCAAGTGCGCGCGGTGGTAGAAAAGCGCCAAAGAATAGCTATCCGCATGAATGAACTCGGTTTGCGATATTTACCAGGCAGTGCCACGTTTTATTTTTTTGTTGAAACAACGCCTTATGCAGGCAATATTCACAATATGGCGCTATATTTACTTTTAGAGAAGGGAATCTGCGTAGTGCCTGGCTCTGCCTATGGCGAGACTACTGCAGGCTTTGTTCGCATAGCCATTGGCACGGAATCAGAGGAGCGTATTGACCATGCGCTACAAATTTTGCATGATACCATCCATGGCCCTGTAATTTCCGAAGAAGATGTATTGAAAACATTGATTCGTTTGCAGCTACCTGTTTTTCAATGCGCAACTTGAAGAGAGAAAAGTTTACTGAGTTTAAATTAAATAAGGGACCACACATTGAACAATAATTCAACTGATAGAATTCAAAAAGTAGTAACTCTGTACTCTGAACGATTTAAATCTGGAAAGCTGGATCATAAAACGGTTGGGTGGGGCAGCAAAGAAAGTCAGTTTTTGCGTTTTGAGGTGTTATGCAGAGATCTAGAGCTAGATGGCAAGCATATTCTGGATATAGGATGTGGTTTGGGGGATTTTATTCCTTTTTTAGAACAAAAGACCCGTGGAAATTTTAGATATACTGGCATTGATATTGTGCCAGACTTTATTTCTCAGGCCCATCAAATACATAATCAGGGCAATATCAGTTTTATTCTTGGCGATATCGCAACAGAAAATCTTCCAAAAGCTGACATTGTCATTCTTTCCGGAGCGCTCTCTCTGCGTGTTGATGATAATGAAGCTTTAATGCAACAAGTTTTGAAAAATATGTTTGTGGCAACTAAAGAAGCTGTTGCATTAAACTTTTTATCAACTTATGTGGACTATCAACAAGATAAAAACTACCACTTTAATCCAGAAACCACTTTTTCTTTTGCTAAAACACTGAGTAGATATGTAAATTTATTTCATGACTATCCGCTATATGAGTTTACCATTCAGATATTTAAGTCACCCAAAAAACTATAAGTCATAGTTTAATTAATTGGCCACCAATTAAAATGCTAAAAAAAATAGTTATATTAAAAAAGTTTAATCAAAATCTTTCTTTACAAGAAGAAGCGGTTGGTATTTTAGCGGAGAATGCACCAGACAGTTCATTGGCTCTGCAATATCCCACTTCTTTTTCGCTACAAGAGTTGATTGGAGATATAGATCTCGCCAAGCAAAAGGCTGCAGACCTAACCATGAAACTCTTAAAAAATGAGCCTTATTTTAGAGGGGTCCCACAGCTTTCGATCTTTGAAGAGGTCATTATTCGCGAGTTGCAACAGATTTTTCAGCTGCTTCATTTAGCTGATTTTCTGGTTACGCATGGATTCTCTCTTATTGAGTTTTGCGCACCCTCTCCATATGCAACTGGATTATCCCAATTAATCAAAATAGCTAAAATGCCATTGGAAGTGATCGCCCCTCAAAATAATCAATCTAAGTTCAAGCGATGGCTCGGACGCATCAAATCGTCAAGATTCTCTTATTCTATCATCTGCAACGCAATTAAAGAGGGGATTAATTTTGTAGATCCTTTACATCGACGTTCACTGTGGCTTAACTCTTTTAAACAGAAAAAAAACATTCAGAAACATCAACTGTGGTTTTATACTACGGCAGTGACTTATACCAATATTGGTCTACACTACGAGCCATTTTTCCCAGAGCCTTTTCATTTTTTAGTAGAAAACCCAATGACAGGAGGGAAGCCATTACGGGCATTACACCGCTCTTTTTCTTTTTTGTATGACTTTGCCTCACCAAAATTTATTCCTCAGAAAGAGGAGATACATACTGTTGCTCAGGCCATTTTAGCTCACGTTCAATCGGCTGATTTAAATCAAACTGAAATGATTGCCCGTGAAATGTTACTCAATAGCAACTGGATGCAGACCTTTTTTTCAAAAAACTTAAAAAGGGGTTTATTTTTTTCTGCTTTATTTGACAAATGGTGTCAGGCGGTTTGCCCTCGCGCACTCATCGTTGGCAATCCTGTTTGGGAAGGTTATGCCTTACATATCGCACGACGAAAAGGAGTCCCAACACTCTTATTGCAACATGGAATTTTAGGCGACTTTTACCAATATAGTGATTATCCAGTCGACCACTTAATTGTCAGAGGGGAATTTTGGCAGAAATTTTTAGCACCTTCTATAGCCAAGCGCAGTGTCATTTTGAATCCAATCAGTGGGATTAAAAAAACAACGAAAAATGTCAAAAAATCTTATATCGTTTTTTGCACTTTTTATTTTATTGATCCAGACATCTTAAAAACGGTACTGGAAGCCGTAGCCAAGTCCAAAAGTACTTTGGTTATTCGCGTGCACCCTTTGGAGAGAATTGTAGATTATCAGAATATAGTTAATCAACTCTCTGCAAAATTATCCTCTCCTTTTGAGGTTCAGTATAGTCAAGGTCCTGGACTCGATCGGTTATTGGAACAAGCGTCTGGAGTAATATTATCTTCATCTACTCTCTTTTTAGACTGTCTACACTATCAAATTCCGGTTATTAGCTTTGACTGGTATCATTTTGCATATAAAAAACAAATTGAGACTTATGGTGTATTTTATTTTGCTAAAAGTTTGTCTAATTTAAGTCATCTAATACAGCAAGCTGCTCGAGGAGAATTAGCAGCCTATAAGGGATCTACACAACTATTCGCAGCAGAAACCCCAAAGCTCGAAATAAAAAATATACTGGCAAAGTTAGTCACAAAAACAGATTAAATTGTGGCTACTTCAACAAATGCGAAATATGCTTCATCAAAGATACTTTTTCAATAAATCGCTCATTCCCCATAATCCTGACTGCCTCAGCACCCACGACATTCCCCACAAAAGCTGTTAATTCTGAAGGGGCATTTTGATAAGCGAACAAACTAGTGATCGCCAATACTGCATCTCCTGCGCCCACCCGATCAATCACACTGGTTGCAAATGCAGGGACTTCTACAATAGCTTCTCCCTGCTTACAAACAAAAACTCCACTTTTACCCATGGTAATCATAACATTTTGATAAGCATGTTCTTTCATTAAGCGCTGCAACTGCTCTGTTGTCGAAAGATGTTTTTGTCGATAATTTAATTGCAACTCACGATTGGCAATAGCCGCATAATCTGCGCGCGGATATTTGGAAATACAATTAAAACCATGGTTACTTGCATTCGATTG
>CAYGFJ010000023.1:0-12837 GCA_964349115.1 uncultured Francisellaceae bacterium | reverse complement strand
GACATGATCTATGATGCCAGCGAACGGCTGGCAACGTTGGAAGAACGGGCGGGGGAGTATCCAGATTTTCTGGAAATCAACGGCTCTCGCTTGCCGCTCAGCTATGTTTTTGACTTTGATTCTCCTCAAGATGGCGTGACCTTGTCAGTGCCGCTCTTGGATTTGGGCAATCTGCCCGATGATGTGGGGGATCAATATCCGGGGATTTATTTTGAGATCATTGATCCCGATCACAAGCCCCTGGCGGTATCGCAGGATCTTTCAGCGCTGAAAGCGCAATTTAAAATGAATGCCACGCAAGTGCTGCAAAAAACAAATCTCACTGCTTTGCCACAAGGGGTGTTTCCACATTGGAGTTTTGGGGACCTCCCCACCACAATGGACGTGGTGATTCAAGGCAAAAAAACCCGCGTCTTCCCTAGTTTCGTGGAAAGTGAAGATGGAAAAGGCCTGGAAATCACCCTCTTCGGAACGGCAGAAGAAGCAGAAGACGCCCAAACACAGGGGGTTCTTTTTTTCCTCCAAAAAGAATGGGCAAAAGAGTTGAAGGGGCTCGCCCAAGATTCTGCCGTTCACAAAGCGATGGGGGAACTGTCGTTTATTGATGAACGTAAAAACTTGATTGATGAATTCAAATTGCGCGTTTTGGCACATTTTTTTGAAGCCGAAGCCATTGATCTTTCAAGTATTTATACAGAGCATGCCTTCCTGGAACTGGTGGCCATGCGTGGAGGGTGGTGGAATCATCAACTCGCCTGGATCAAGTGGTTGACGAATGTGGCCCAAGAAACGCTAAAAGTTCGCCTGGCTTTGAGAAGCCTTTCAAGCAAAGGTTTGGCATCGTCAATCAAAGATTTAAACGATCAGTTTAATCGTCTTTTGATGAAACATTTCCTGCTGCACACCGATTCACAATGGCTGAAACGTTACCCTGTTTATCTGAAGGGAATGGGGCTGCGTATCGAACGTTTGAAGCACAACCCCAACCGCGAAATCTCGATTTTTGCTGACTTGTCCCCTCTGCTTCACAAAGCACAAAAGGCTCATCGCGAGGATGTGGAGTGGCAATTTGAGGAGCTCCGCCTCAGTCTTTTTGCGCAGGAGTTAAAGGCGATTATTCCGATGTCGTTGCAGAAGATGAAAATGCATCTCCAATCCTGCCAATGAGAGGCGTGAAAGCAGTATATTGTAGTTTACAATCATTTAAACTACAATATCTTGTGTTTTTAACCAATGGGAGAGGGAAATGAGCAAGGCATCAGATGGGCTGCTTTATGTGGGTGCAACGGGACTGGAAAACATCGAAATGGGCGCCACCCGTATTCGAGTCGACGACAAACAAATCATCAATTGCCGCGCGGACTTAAACCAGCTGTTTCCTCTGAAATATGACTGGGCGTGGCAGAAATATTTGGATGCCTGTGCCAATCATTGGATGCCGCAGGAAATCAGCATGGCCGCTGACTTGGCCGTGTGGAAAGACCCCAATGGGCTCTCCGACGATGAACGTGTTATTTTAAAGCGGGCCTTGGGGTTCTTCTCAACAGCAGATTCCCTAGTCGCCAACAATTTGGTGCTGGCTGTCTATCGCCAGGTGACCAATCCTGAATGCCGTCAATATATTCTGCGCCAAGCCTTTGAAGAAGCTATTCACACCCACAGTTACACCTACATCATCGAAAGTCTGGGCTTGGATGAAAGCGAGCTTTTCAATATGTATCGCGAAATCCCCTGCATTCATGACAAAGCAGCCTGGTCTTTAAAATATACGCAAGCCATTGCCAACCCCTACTTTACAACAGGAACTCCTGAGACTGATCAGCAGTTTCTACAGGACTTGATTGCCTTCTACGTGATTTTTGAAGGCATTTTCTTTTACGTCGGTTTTGCGCAAATCCTTTCTTTCGGCCGCCGCAATTTAATGACGGGCACCGCTGAGCAAATTCAATATATCCTCCGCGACGAATCCATGCATTTGAACTTCGGCATCGACGTCATCAATCAAATCAAATTCGAGAACCCCCAACTTTGGACGCCTGAATTTCAAGAAACCGCTCGCGCCATGATTTTGGAAGCAACGGAGCTGGAGTGCCGCTACGCTGTCGACACCATGCCCCGCGGCATTTTAGGCATGAACGCCCCCATGTTCCGCGAATACATGCAGTTCATCGCCAACCGCCGCTGTCAGCAAATCGGCCTAAAACCCGTCTATCCCGACACCGACAACCCCTTCCCCTGGATGAGCGAAGTCATCGACTTGAAAAAAGAGAAAAATTTCTTCGAAACTCGCGTCACTGAATATCAAACCGGCGGGGCGCTGTCTTGGGATTAAACGTGATTTGCTTAACGGCAATAATACATGATATACTTTGAATAAATATCACTTTATCCAAAGTATACTATGAATAATGCATTTCAGTCCGCTTTACCTCGACACAATCCCCATTGGGACCGAGGGGCGTATTCTGGTTTGTTTCAGCGCTCGATCCTGCCTGTATTGATGAGGCAATTGTCGATGAGGGAAGTGATGGTCTTGCTGGGGATTCGCCGCTCTGGAAAGTCAACGCTGTTCCGCCTTCTGATCAATGAATTATTATGCCAAGGTGTAAACCCCAAATCGATTTTGCATGTCAATATGGAGGACCCCTTTTTCCAACCTCTCTGGCACGATGCAAAATCTTTGTACTCTCTGATAGAAAGCGCAGAGGCGCTCACAGGATGTCCGGTTCTGTATCTGTTTCTCGATGAAATTCAAGTGGTTGAAGGCTGGGAATATTTTGTCAAAAGCGCTTATGACACCGAGCGTGTGAAAAAGATCTTTGTGACCGCCTCCAACTCTTCACTGTTACAGCAGGAATACGCCAGCCTCTTGACCGGCCGCCACTTAGAAACTGTGGTGTACCCCCTCTCTTTTCAAGAACGCCTCAGCCTGAAAGGCTTGGACACCCCACTTGCCCAGGCTCAAGCGCCTGTGCGTGTTAAGCAATTGATGGCAGATTTTTTGAAATTTGGAGGGTTTCCTGCCATAGTGGGTACACCTGATGAGGCATTAAAGACACTGCTGTTGGAGCAATATTACAATGACATTCTGCTAAAAGATTGCGTCAGCCGTCATGCAATTCGTGACATCAAAACCTTCAAACATTTAGCCCATTATGTCATGACAAATTCTGCGTGTGAGATGGGGTATACCCAACTGGCCAAAGCTTTAAATTCTACCGATATGACGGTAAAGCAACATTTGGCGATTGTCGAAGACAGTTATCTCATTCAAGAAATTCGTGAATTTCATTATTCCCTGCAAAAACAATACAAAGGCAAGCGGAAGTTTTACGTGATCGACAATGGCCTCTTGGCTGTGATGAACCCTCACTTCACTCAAAATTGGGGCAAAAAACTTGAAAACCTGGTTTTCACTGAATTAAAAAAACAAGGGGCCAAAACCATTTATTTCTACCAGAAAACAAACGAATGCGATTTTATCGTTGAATACAAAAACGGGAAACGAATCGCCCTCCAAGTCTGCTATCAATTTGATCCTGCCCTACATTCCAGAGAAATCAAAGGCCTCACCACTGCCATCAACGAATGTCATTGCGACGAAGGCTTCATTGTCACCTACGACCAAACTTTGCAATTGGAGTCCGGCCTGAAGGTGACCCCTTTTTGGCAGTGGGCGTTAATTTAGACTTAGACTTGCAACGCCCGCCGACGCTGAGCACCGTCATCATAAGCCATCGCATCGTGTTGTAATCAACAGACCCTCGATGGTCTGAAAATGCTGGTCATAGCTACATAAAATACATCCATTTTCAAGGGCTTGTGCGGCAATCCACAAATCATTGGAAGGGATGGGACAGCCTTTTTTTCTTAAGGCGGCATAAATGTGGCTATAAAAATGGGCTGTATCTGATGTGATGGGGTACATTGCGATACGTGGCGATGAAAGAAAAGCATGGAGTTCTTCACGATTTTGCTGATCTTTGTTTCCGCAGCGAAAGCCCCCTAAGAGCTCACCCAAAACAATGGGGCTGATGCCAATGGTATCAACTGTTTTTAGCAGTTGCACAATCTCGGCATCCCCTCGTTTAAAGGCTGTATAGGCATTGGTGTCGAGCAGAAGAGGTCTCATTTCCAGAGACCCACATCAATTTCATTCAAAGGGTTGATATTTTCTTCAAACGCATGAACATCTTCATCACTCCAAGTCCCGGCAAGTGCATCGATATCATCATGGATGCGACGGACCATCAGCGGCTGCGTTGCCCCCAATCCACGTTCAATGAGTCGAATAATCACCCCATTTACACTGGTGTGTCCCTCTTTGGCCTCCTGCTTCAACAACAGCATGAGATGTCCGGGTAATCCGCGTAAATGAAAATTGTTGATTTGTGTTTGAATGATACCCTCCATTGATATCAGTATGGTATCATATTTTGGTATCATTGTACAACCAAAATTCAAAGAAAGTCAATTTCTTTCTGTAAGTAGCAGTTCGGGAATCAATTCCCTTTTTGTCAAGACAATTCAGGAATTCACTTCCGAATTGTCTTTATTTTAAAACATCGCTTGCAAGGCTTTGACCAACTGATCCACATGCGCTCTGGTGTGCAGGGCAGTGGGGGAAATCCGGAGGCGCTCTTCGCCTTTGCGAACAGTGGGATAATTGACGGCTTGGGCGTAGATGCCGTATTCCGTGAATAGGCGTTCAGCGATGGCTTGGCAGCGCACTGGGTCGCCGATCAAGATGGGGATGATTTGACTGTCTGAGGGCATCATCGGCAAGTCTGTTGCTTTGAGTCTTTGTTTTAAATAAGCAACAGTCTCTCGCAATTTTTTCTGTGCATCCTGATGTGTCTTTAAGTGTGCGAGAACGGCTAAACCTGTGGCGCAAATGTGCGGAGGAAGGGACACTGTGAAGATGAAACCATTGCCCATCAAGCGAATGCTGTCGATCATGCTTTGAGGACCAGCAATGTACCCCCCCAGCAAACCAAACCCTTTGCCCAAAGTGCCTTGAATGAAGGTCAAATCATGGGCGAGACCCAATTCTTGTGAAAGACCACCACCCTGCTTGCCGTACACCCCCAAAGCATGGACTTCATCGAGATAAGTCATGGCATTGTATTGTTGGGCCAGGGCAATAATTTCGCTGATCGGAGAAAAGTCACCACTCATGGAATAAACCGATTCAAAGACAATAATTTTGGGGTGGTTTATGGGAAAGGCAGCCAATTTTTTTTCTAAATCTTTGACATCATTGTGGGCAAAAATGACTTTTTGACATTGGCTTTCTCGGATGCCCTCGATGATGGACATGTGATTGTCAGCGTCTGAGAAAAAGATTAAGTCTGGAATGATTTTTCCCAGGGTAGAGAGCGTTGTTTGATTGGCGACATAACCTGAGGTGAACAATAAGGCGGCTTCTTGCTCGTGCAGCTCAGCCAAAGCAGCTTCCAACTCCACATGTTTAATATGGGTTCCACCAATGTTTCGCGTGCCACCCGCGCCGGTTCCGTATTCTTGAACAGCCTCACATAAAGCGTGCTTGATCAAAGCATTTTGGGTCAAGCCCAGATAATCTACCCCACACCAAGACACAATCTCTTGCTGATTGCAGTGTGTATTAGGAAAAGAGGCATTTCTTTCCAGAGCCCGGAAGACGCGATAGCGGTTTTCGGCTTTGATGGTCGTGAGGCTGTTTTTGAAGTAAGTGTGATAATCCATTGCGCCGCATTATCCAGGAAAGCATCTGAGATCACAAAGGCTTATTTTGAAAGATCGAACTCATTGTAAATGATTCTTATCTCCCGCGCCCCATCTTGCAACAAATCAAGCTGAAGCAAGAGATTAGGCTTAATATCAAATGCTGCCAGCAAATCGGGCCATTCCACCACAAAAAAGGCCTCTTCTTTCAAATGATCAAGCAAACCTGAAAAATAGAGCTCATTTGCACCATTCATGCGGTATAGATCAATGTGGTAAAGTATTCGGTCTCCAATGTAATAAGGCTCAATCAGGGAATATGTGGGGCTTTTGACTTTGCCAATATAGCCCAATGCTTTCAGCAAAAATTGGGTGAAAGTTGTTTTTCCAGTGCCCAAATTGCCTTTTAGAAAAATGAAATAGGGCCCCTTTGTGGGCAAGGAATGGGCGATCTCTTCTGCAAGAGTCCTCATTTCTTTTAAACTAATTAATCTTATATCTCTATTTTTTTGCATCTATAACATAGCGATTTTTCTGTGGGTAAGTCATTGTACCCCAACTTTTATGCCGCTTGGACACTGATGATTGTTTTTGTAAGAAATGTGTATGGGCTGTGGATGAATTGTGGATGGTTTTTTTGAAGCATTTTATCCCGGAGTTTTACAGCACTTACTCACAGCTTGTTGACAGGCGGGCTTTACGTTATTCTAAGCTTAAGAGTGAAAAACCGAAGTTAAACGTGATTGATGGAGAAGGGTATCGCGCAAATGTGGGTGTGATTTTGTTAAATCCTCACAGTACAAAAGTGTTTTGGGGGCGTCGAATTGGACAAAAATCATGGCAATTTCCACAAGGGGGTTTGAATTTTGGGGACAGTGTCCTCTCTGCCCTTTACCGTGAATTATACGAAGAAACAGGCTTAAAACCACAGGATGTCGAAGTTTTGGCGGTGACCAAAGGCTGGTCTAAATATCGTTTGCCCGAGACGATGCTGCGCTCACAAGACTCCAATTACGTCGGTCAAAAGCAAAAGTGGTTTTTGTTAAAATTGCTGGCCTCTGAGGACAAAATTAATTTCAATGCCACTGGCAATCCTGAGTTTGATGACTGGCGTTGGGTGGATTATTGGTATCCATTAAGTCAAGTCATCGCATTCAAACGGCATGTTTATCGCAAAGCGATGGAGAAGCTATTTTCTGTTGTAGAAAAAGAAAAGCGGAAAAAGTGATGATTAATGATGTAAAAAAAGCATGCCAATGCTGACTAAAATTGTTAATATACCACCAAAGAAAAGGCGTTGCATAAAAATTTGACCGTTTTGTAAGACACTTATTCCAATACGAAGCTCAGCAATTTCAGTACGAACATCAGCAATATCTTGTTTCAGTTCTGTGCGAAGCTCAGCAATTTCAGTACGAACATCAGCGATATCTTGTTTCAGTTCTGTGCGAAGCTCAGCAATTTCAGTACGAACATCAGCGATATCTTGTTTCAGTTCTGTGCGAAGCTCAGAAGTATCCAATTTTAGTTCAAGCTTTGCTTCAGAAACATCTTGTTTGGTGGAGAGATGCTCCATGCTTGAATTAAGTGAGTCTTCAAACAAACCCACGAAAACGCGTGCTTGCTCGTTGGAAACCCCTGCTTGGGTTAAACGATCAAATGAATGTAAAGTATCAAAGTTTCTCATTGTTGCATAAGCCATTATTTTTAACCCCCGCAATATAGCACATTTCATTTCCAAGATTTGGCCTTATTATAATCCATCGGTTGTTTTTTGCAACAAGAAAATTCACTTTTTAGGCAAGTCCCAAAAAGGCTTGACATTTCAAGCGAAACCCGACAGAATGCCTCCCCTCAAAAGAAGATGACCTATTTCGGAGAAACTTGTGGCCAATATTAAATCTGCTAAAAAGCGTGCGAAACAATCAGAAGTCCATCGTCAGCACAATGTGGCTTTGCGTTCTATGATGCGTACTTATGTTAAAAAGACCATCAAAGCCATTGAGTCGGGCAGCGTTGAGATTGCAACCAAAGCGTACAACGAAATGCAAAAAGTGTTGGATCGTTTTGCTCACAAGGGCTTGATTCACAAAAATAAGGCCGCTCGTCATAAGGAACGCCTTTCTGCCAAAATCAAAAAATTGGCGGCTTGAAGGTTTCCAACATTAAGCAGCGTGCTTTTATTCGAGAAGAAGAATGCATCGGTTGCGCAAAGTGTTTGTCTGTTTGTCCTGTTGATGCCATTGTGGGTGCCCAGAAATGGATGCACACCGTGATTGAGGCCGATTGTATTGGTTGTGAAAAATGTATTCCCATCTGTCCCACGGATTGTATTGATCTGTATCCCATGACAAAAATGCCTGAATCCAGTGTTATCCGAGCTTTGTATGAACGACGTGAAGCGCGGCTTGAACAAGCCGAAGCCGCCAAGCGAAACCAAAATTCTGCAGCACATCGCAAAAATTATCTTCAAACGCTGTTGGAGAAGTCATGACAAAAGCACAGATTCATGCGATTTTTTCTCGCTTAAAAACCCATAACCCCACCCCTACGACCGAATTGCAGTTCACTTCGCATTTTGAATTGCTGATCGCTGTGATGTTGTCTGCTCAGGCGACCGATGTCAGCGTCAATCGTGCGACCCAAAAGTTGTACCCCATCGCTAACACCCCAGAGGCGATTTTGGCATTGGGGGAAGAGGGCTTAAAGCAGTACATCAAAACCATCGGCTTGTATAACACCAAAACCAAAAATATCCTCAAAACCTGTGAACTGTTAATTCAGCATCACAATGGAATGGTTCCCCGCAGTCGAGAAGCACTGGAAAGCTTGCCTGGGGTCGGCAGAAAAACCGCCAATGTCATTCTAAATACTGCGTTTGGTGAACCCACGATTGCTGTTGACACCCATATTTTCAGGGTTGCACAACGTCTGGGTTTGGCCAAAGGAACCACCCCACTTGCAATCGAACAGGGGCTGATGAACACCACCCCTTTTGAGTTTAGACAAGATGCCCATCACTGGCTGATTTTGCATGGGCGATACATTTGCAAAGCACGCAAACCTTTGTGTAAGCAATGTGCTCTCTTGAGTCTTTGCCCTTGGAATCAAAAAACAGTAGAATAAAACCCTTACTTTACAAACGAGAGGCTCCCCATGAAAACCTACAAACATTTACTGCTTGCGATTGATGTCTATGAAAATGATGATGCCCTGGTCGAAGAGGCGCTGCTTTTAGTCAAGCGACATCAAGGCACTTTAAGTGTGGTACACGTGGCTCCTCACGTTCTTTCTTCAGTCCCTTATGCCTATGATTTTCAAGCCGCTATCGTTGAACACGCAAAGAAGAAGCTCTCAGAATTAAAGGCAAAATTTAAGTTTAGCGATGCACAAGTGCATCTTTTGGAAGGACAGCCCAAACAAGAAATCACCGCCCTTGCCAAAAAGATAGGCGCGGATTTAATCGTATGTGGCTCTCACGGTAAACATGGCTTGGGGCTGATTTTGGGTTCCACTGCCAATGGCATTTTGCATTTTGCGGGCGTGGACGTCTTGACGATTCGCATCAATCCTGAAGGCAAACGCTTGGTTGATTTCCCCTACAAACATATTGTGGTGGCCACCAATTTACATGACGACAATGCAAAAGTGCTCGAAACCGCCAATGATATTGCCCGGGCGTTTGAGGCAACCCTCCATGTCATCCATGTCGTGGGCGATGTCGCTGCTTTGGGCTATTACCCCGCCATCGAATTTGACCTGAAAGGAGATGCTGAAAAAGAACTGGCTCGCCTGATCGAAAAACAAAAAATCGAAGTAAAGAAAGAAAATATCCATGTCAGCATTGGCTTTCCAAAGCAAGAAATATTAGACCTCACAGCCCGTGCTCAAGCAGGACTGATCGTGATTGGCAGTCATGGACGCAAAGGTCTCGCTGCAGCGGTATTGGGTTCCACCGCCAATGCAGTCTTGCATGGCGCGAAATCCGATACCCTAGTCGTTCGGCTTTAAATATTGGTCTGTATGCCAATCCCAAATTGACTGGTCACATTGTTGGTCAGCAACTGAAAATTCTGTAACATTTGACCTGGATTGTTCATCCAGGTGCTGGGGTCACTGCCCGCTGGACCACTTGGGGTTCCGGGCCTCGTATCTGCAGGATTAGCAAATTCAGTTACATACAAACTGGTTGATTTGCTTGGGCTTGCAAAGGGGATGTTGGGAGTGGTCAGCAGCTGAGGCTGCGAGGGGTTGGTAGGCGTCGCTGGGACATAACTCGCAAAAGCAGCAGTGCTTGACAAGCACCACAGCGCAGCAAAAAGACATTTGAGGCACTGCACATTCGGTTTATAATTCATTGGTGAGTCTCCAAGGGGCTGTTATACTCGTCATCTTATGGAAAAACCCTTATTTTCTCAACGTCTGCTCAGCTGGTTTCATCAACATGGACGTAAAAAGTTGCCTTGGCAACGTGATTTGACCCCTTATCCGGTTTGGGTGTCTGAAATCATGTTGCAGCAAACTCAAGTTAAAACTGTTATCCCTTATTATGAGCGCTTTATGGCGCGCTTCCCAACATTACATGCTTTGGCCGCAGCCTCTCAGGATGAAGTTTTAAGCCTTTGGTCTGGCTTGGGCTACTACGCTCGCGGCCGCAATTTACATAAAGCTGCTCACATCATTGTGGAAGAATACCAAGGCCAGTTCCCTACGGAATTGGCCATCCTTCAGACTCTTCCAGGCCTGGGACGTTCCACCGCCAGCGCCATTTTAGCCATTTGTTTTGGCACTCGACACGCCATTCTGGACGGCAATGTCAAGCGGGTTTTGACCCGCTACTTTGGCATTGAAGGTTATCCAGGCGAACGTGAAATTGAATCGAAACTCTGGCAAGAGGCTGAACGTCTGCTTCCCGCTGAAGAAATCAATATCCCTGCCTACACCCAAGCCATCATGGATTTAGGCGCTATGATTTGTCTGCCCAAGCGTCCGACTTGCCTTTTATGTCCCGTTCAGAACGACTGCATCGCCTTACGTAACCAATGCATTGACGCGCTTCCCACTCCCAAACCAAAACGCGCCTACCCCACCAAAAAAGCCTGGTTTGTTCTTTTAAAAAATGGGAATTCCCTCCATTTAATCCAACGCCCGCAGTCCGGAATCTGGGGCGGCCTCTGGTGTCCCCCTGAATTTCCTGACGAAGCCTCTGCCCATACCTACCTCACCAATCTGGGTTTGAACCCAAAAAACGCCAAAACCCTGCCCCCACAACACCACCTGTTTACCCATTATCGCCTCGAATTCACACCCATTCTCTTCGATTGTGACCCCACCGTTTGTCATGACAAACTCCTGATGTGGACTCCCCTTTATCAAATATCAGAAAAAGGGTTGCCAGCACCAATCAGTCGCTTGATTGCTTCAACTTGAATGGGCTAAAATCACCCCTCATTTCACAGAGGTTCAACATTCGAGGGCTAATTATGCCTATTGCAAAACTAAAAAATACGAATACTTATTACGAAACGCAGGGAGCAGGAGAACCTCTGATTTTGATCCATGGCTTATCAGGTAACGCAAGTGCGTGGAGATTGCTCACTCCTTGCCTTGAGAAGCATTTCCAGCTGATTTGTTATGATCTGCGAGGTTCAGGTCAAACTCATTTTGATACAAAGGCTTTTAGTGTTTCTGATTTGGCGGATGATCTTGCAGAATTGCTGGACTTTTTGGGCTTGAGCAAAGCGCATATTGTGGGACATTCCATGGGTGGGGTCATTGCTCAGGATTTTGCTGCACGCTATCCGGAAAAAACAAATCGACTCATCCTTTTGCATACACGCGTTCAAAACACTTTTGTGACGCAGCGCTTTTGGGAAGGCCTGATCCATTTACGTAAAAAATATCATATTCCCCTGGGGGAGTTGGTTGAGCTTGGTGTGTTTTGGTCGTTCTCCTCTGCTTTTTTAGAAAATGCAGAAAACATAAAAATGCTAAAAGAGTGGGTGAAAGCGTATCCCTATCCTCAGTCGGTTGAAAATTTTGAATTACAGGCCAATGCTTTAAAAATGTTTGACGGACGTCCTTTGATCCCAAAACTGACTATGCCGACTTTGATTGTGTCGGGCAGTGAAGATATTTTAACCCCGGCGCAGGCAATGCGGGAGTTAGCCAGTATTCTCCCTCAGGCGACCTATGTTGAACAAAAAGGCGGTGCACATTGCTCAACGCTTGAGACCCCCGAGTGGTTGGCCGAAGAGCTTATTCAATTTTTACGAGGATAACATTTGAATGCTTTTGCGACAGAACCCTGATATGATTCTCATGGGTTTGCTACAAAAAAGGGAAGAAATGTCGAGTAAAATGATCAGGTGGCGATTTTATCGGGAACATAAATTTGTCCTTTCAATGACAACAAGCCTGGAGCAGTTGATTGCGAAATCTGATTTTACAAATGATGCCCAAGTGGCGGAAGTTTCAAAAAATCTCGAAGACCTGATCGCTTTGATGCAAGGGCATGCCCAATATGAAGACTCAGCTATTCATGCACTTCTGCGAGCAAAAGATTCAGAGATTCATAAAAAAACCGAAGAAGAACATGGCCTTCAGGATCAAATTTTTGCCAAGCTTCGTGAAAAATTAGTTCAAATTTCGGCGTCTGCAGATCAGGAGGAGCGGCTTATTTTAGGCTATGATTTTTATCTCTCATATCGTGAATTTGAAGTGGCTAATTTGCAGCATATCAATCAGGAAGAGCGATTGATTATGCCAGAATTACAGCGCTTATACAGTGATGACGAATTGAGCGCAGTAGAAAGACAAGGTGCGTATGCTGAAATGACTGCCGAGGAGATGGTGGAAATGACCCAGGTCCTATTTCCGCACATGTCACCCGACGACCATGCGCAGTTTTTAGAAGATATTAAGGTCTCCAGGCCTGAACATTTTGATCTGGTTTGGAAAAATGTGGGCCCTCTGGTAGGACAGGGTTCGTGATAATAGGAAAAGGGGGCTTAGTTTAGCTTGAGATTGCGCATTAGCAGGCAGTTCGTAGACATTGGCTGGATGAATATTCACTCCATGTTGCTGCAGAGCAGTGAAGTGGGCTAGAATCTCCCCTCATTTCACAGAGGA
>CAYGFJ010000022.1:12126-12896 GCA_964349115.1 uncultured Francisellaceae bacterium | reverse complement strand
ACCTGATGTATGAAGCCAGCATGACCGAAGTGCCTTTTGACATTGGCAAACAAGAAGGTTTGGAGCAGGGTCGTCAAGAAGGCATTGAACAGGGTATTGCCAAAGGCATTGAGCAAGGAATCGCACAAGGAATCGCGCAAGGCCGAGAAGCAGAGAAACTCGCCATCGCCAAGACCCTCCTCCAGAAAGGGCTGGCACCTCAACTCATCGCCGATTCCCTCGCCATCCCCCTTCAGCTCATTCCAAAAGTGTAGCAGCCCCCAACAAAGCTTTTCTTCATATAAAAAAAGGGTGCCTCACTAATACTTCAACGCTTGAAATTTTACAGTGAGCTCCGGCATTCTATAAAAGATGTTGCATAAAAATAATTTGTATGTGACACTTTACCAATTTTATTATATTAACAAATAAAGGAGATTAAAATGGCCGCAGCACCTAAAGCCCCAGAGTTAGAGTTAGTCCCTCTAATAGGACGCGAGCAAGACGCCCATAATAATATAGGCCGTCTATTGGCCAGTCTTGACTGTGATGATTTGCCTAGGAGGACGCTTCAGGCTTTAGAAAACTTGGCCAACCTTGCTCTAGATAAGGCAAATCATAATGCTTTCAGGCAATCCAATGGCATTGTCATTTTACTCCGAATTTTCAGACAAGCTGTCAAAAAAACTGTAAAATCAAAGGAAGATCCGTGCTTAAGGCCGGTGTTAGAAATTTTAGGTGCCTTGTTAACTAAGAAAGAAGATTTTCAGTCAGCCTCCAATTGGCAGAGT
>CAYGFJ010000022.1:0-12116 GCA_964349115.1 uncultured Francisellaceae bacterium | reverse complement strand
TCCCAGTGGAGGAACAGTGGCTCTGTCTGCAGTAGCGATTCTTCTCGGTGGCTGCCCCGTTTTAGCTCCTCTCTTATTTTGGGGGGTGAAGAATATCACTATGCGCTTTGACGACACTCTTAAAATATCGATCCCTGAATTGCTAAAAAAGCTTCAAGACCCGCGGGTCACTTTTTCTGAAGAAGTGAGGAACCTTGCCCAAAAACTTGAAATAAACCTAGATCTTGTAGTAGTCAGTGAGGCGGTAGAAATTCCAACAGGAGTTGCATGCGGAGTGGGCAGGGATGATGGGGTCGAATTCTGGGGGCGTTTGTCAACACTATCTTTACCTGCTGGTGGGCCAGCGAGTGCACCGCCTGTGGGGAGCTCTAGTTTAGTTTGGACATGCCCTGTCCCCATAGCGGAGATTGCCCCAAGCGACTTGGCTCTCGTTTTTCCACCTGTTCCTACTGCTGCACTTCCTCTTCCGCAGGAGACTAGAGTACCAGCACGAGAACCTCAGAAATTCTCGTGCTAAGATGCGGCGGCCTCTAGCGTAGGGACGAGATCGCGAAGAGGTTTTGCCTATGCTAGAATCCCTCACCATTGATGGTGGACAAAAGGAAAGCGTATGTCGAAAGCTTTACAGATTGGCGGGGGTAATTTTGCAGAATTAGTGCAGGGTGACTTCTTGTTTGTAGACAAAACAGCGCTGTTTATTTCTGCATTGCTGACGGATCCTAGTAAAGCGGTTGTGATTACTCGCCCCAGGCGCTGGGGCAAGTCGCTTAATATGTCGATGTTGCATCACTTTTTGGCCCCAGAAGTGAATGGGGTCAAAACCCAGGGGATGTTTGATGGCTTGGCCATTTCGAAAATGGCTGGGAATTATATTGAGAAGCACCAAGGCAAATCGCCTGTTATTTTCTTGAGTTTTAAAGATTTTAAGCTGGATCACTTTGAACATGCAGTCATCCGCTTCAGCGCACAGATCAAGGCACTGTTTCGGGAACATAATGATGTGCTCAACAATGCCCATCAGCGTTTGGATCAAGATGATCTGTCTCTCTTTACCCATTATTTGAGGGATGATTTGCCCATCCCAGACCTGGAAGAGGCCTTAAAAGTCTTGTCTGCATTGCTGTATAAGCATCACAATAAAAAAGCCTACATCCTCATCGATGAATATGACACCCCTTTGAATCATGCGTTTATTTCAACAGATTATTTCGAGAAAATTGCACTGTTCATGCGAAACTTTTTTAGTGCCGGCATGAAAGATAATTCCTTCGTCGAAAAGGGAATTATGACCGGCATTTTGCGAGTGTCAAAAGACAGTATGCTCTCGGGCCTGAATAACTGTAAGACTTATACTTTTTTAAGTGATACCCGTTACCATGAAAGCTTTGGCTTTACACAAGCAGATTTGTGGATGCTCTTTGAAGATCAAGCCTTAAGTCATGACGAACCCACTGTCCAAGCTTGGTATAATGGTTACTGCATGAATGGCCTCACGCTATACAACCCTTGGTCGATCATGAATTGCTTGGTTGAGCGAGGGAAGATTGCGCCTTATTGGGTGCTGACCTCAGATGACAAGCTTTTGAAAGAACTGGTTCAGAGCAGCTCGGAGTACATCAAAAACAGCTTAGAACAACTGGTGATGGGTCAATCCATTGAAGTCCATGTTTCTGAAACCATGCGCTTTGATCAAGTCCATCAAAATGAAGGGATGTTCTGGAACTTACTAATTTTAGGCGGTTATTTAAAACCATTGTCTTCCCGCTTTCACCCCATTGGCTATGTCTGCACAGTGGCCATTCCCAATCAAGAAGTGCTGATCTCTTATCAAAATATGTTTTTAGCCTGGGCGGAAACCATTCCCAGCAGTCATGCCCGCTTTAAATCTTTGATGGATGGCTTACTGACTGGCGACATCGACCGCTTTGCTGCCGAAACCCAAGCCTTTTTGGAATCGGCCGCCAGTTTTCATGATTATGCCACCCAACCTGAAGCGTTTTATCATGGATTTATGCTGGCGTTGATTGCCACCTTGCAAGATCAGTTTTTTGTATTTTCGAACAGTGAATCCGGACGCGGCCGCCCTGACATGATTTTGATTCCCAAAGACCAGAGCAAAGACACCGCCTTGATCCTGGAGTTCAAACACGTTCAAAAGAAAGAAAAAGCCAAGAAAATCGCAGCCCAAGCATTAAAGCAAATTGTGGTTCAAGACTATCAAGCCCGCATCGGCCAGTATGACCACATCCACAAAATAATGGGTGTCGGCATTGCCTTTGAGGGGAAACAAGTCGTGGTGGCGTCAGCTGCCATGAATGCTTCATTCTAAAATCAAGTTCCCATCGTATTTGGGCCATTTGATCTTAGCACACGATATCTTTACATAAATAAAATAATATTATACTATATTATCTATTAGGAATTTAATGAAGATTGGGTTGGCCAGCACATGTTAGCTAAATTTGAAGCGCTTCTTGCTGACTATCAAAAACGAAATCACTTCTGGATCAGGCAAGCGCCGGGTGAGGACAGTCTTGCTCAGGTGAAGCATGAATTGTGCACGTCATTTAATGACATTGCACGGGATTTTATTCGGAGGGAAGGAAGAGAGGTACAGCCTTCTCTTAAGGATTTGACCCATTTAATCAATTTGGGCATCTCTTTAAAAAAGTTTTATCCCTTCACCATCCTGGCCGCCTTTCATGGAAAGCCATTCCATGAGCTTCATGCTTTTTTGGAAAAGAATATGCCCAAACCTGAGCCTTCCATTCCCTCTTTTCTCGATGATTTTTTGATTCCACTCAGCAATGATCCCTTTTTTGCTGAGCGTCTCCCTGAATTTTTAGATCGTACTTCATACTATGACGGCTCTAGTTTTATTAAAAATCTTTGGACACAACGTGACTTCTGCAAGCTAGGCATAGAGCCGTGCACACTGGAGGCTTTGGCTATTTTTCTTCAAAAAAAGTGCTTAAAAAGTCAGTATCGCGAGCTTGCAAAATTCTTTTTCACAACCAAACAAGCCGATCATTTGTCCTTGCTTTTAGCGCATGATGCACTAATGCCCCCTATCACATTAACCTCTGCTTTTTTCGAGACCTTTTTTATTCCTCAATACGATTTTATACCTGGCTTCCTGACTGGTCACCCCTACTTTAAAACACTTCTTGAGAAAGGCATTTTTCAAAAAGCATCCTTTGGAAAGATTGCAGCACAACTTATTAAAAATAACGATCCGATTCAACTCAATCAACTATTGGTTTACGATCAGGCCAATCTTCCCGCTGTTCTTCTTAGCGATCTTTTTGTAGAAAGTGCCTCTAGTACTAGCGAGCAATGGATTGCCTATGCAGCAAAGGAGCACTGCTGGAGTCTGCTGAATCATTTAATGCAGTATTACAGCTATTTATTTGATCAGCCTGTGGTAAAAAGCAACATCGCTTATTTCTGGATTCAGGGGGGGCAAGCTGCGCTCAAGCCCTTTTTATTTTTGGATGACTCCCCATTGCCTCGGTTTACGAATGAGGTACTTCAGAAGGCATTTGATGCCAATCGAATTGATTTTATTTTGGCTTATGTAGACACCCTTGCGGCGTCTCACCCACAGATTAACTTCATCTACCAGCAAGCGCTGTTGACCCAACAGCCTGAGATTGTGAAAAAATTGTTGGACAAATACGGCTATAAGACGCTCGATGCGGGCTTATCTCGAGAGGACTGCCAGGCTGCTTTTATAAAACTCATTGCCACCGCAGCCGCACAGGGTAACTCATCACTGGCTGACGCATTGTCGCGCCACTATTTTCATGATGATGGAAGGCGGCCTGTCATTCATGCTTTGACTGCACCAGAAGATGCCAGCCACACCAGCTCTTGTCTCTCTGAAATCGAAAAGCGCTCTGGTTTTCCTGAAGGGCAAGAAGATTTTGAAAAACAACACGCCTATTATGTCAACAAACTCTGCGCCATTCTGCAGTGTGAAGTGTTTTCAATCGAAGCGCATCTCCCCTTACTGGGGCAGTGGCGAAAAAATATTAATAAAACTCACGGCGCACGGGTGGACATAGAGCGCTTTGGAGAAATACGTACGGATGGGCTCATAACTCCAATTAATATGGGGACACCGTATTATCAATATTTATCAAGATTGATAGAGGCGATTCAAGCAAATTCAAGGGCCTATCCTTCCTTACGTTGTGGCATCCATGATGGTGAGCCCGCCGTACAGGGTACTATTACTGCCAGCTTAAATGGGGAAGAATTAAGGGTGACCAGCTATATGAGAGGTGTCTGGTACCATACGGATTTTGCTGTGGTTGCGAAAATACTGCCCCATCTTGAAACCTTGATCCAGCGCGCTGTGGCCAAACAGCCTTCGGCGGGACAAAATAAAGAGGTGTTTTTAAACGATTTAGTCCAAGATATTGCCGAAATTCATTGGTGGTGGTCTCAGGCCACCCCTTATCAGAGAGGCAGTCCAAGCTGTGCCAAATTTTTGATTGAAGCGGTATTCAAATTGAAGGGGTATTACGTCACGGGCTGGAACACAGAAGCAGACTGTGAGGCTTTTATTTGCCCTGGCATCAAACAATATCAGTCACAGTACCGCTCATTTATGAAAGGGCTAGAACCTATTGAAGTGAGCGAATTGCGGGCAAGTTTAGTGTGGATGCCTGGTTCAGATGATGCAGGGGCAGCTCCACCATGTCCTTCTCATTAAACCCTGCACAATCCTGACGATAGAGACTGACCAAGTGACCACAAGTGCCTAAGGCTTTGGCCAGGTCTTCACCCAAAGTGCGGACGTAAAACCCTTTTGAGGACCTGACCTTAAAACGCAAAACAGCGAGATCGATAGACAGGCATTCCAATGAATACACCTCCACCTCCCGAGCCGGTCGATCCACCACAATCCCCTGACGTGCTAATTCATACAAGGGTTTGCCTTCTCGCTTCAAAGCTGAAAACATCGGGGGCACTTGTTTGATCTTGCCCCGAAAACCTTGCATCGCCGCTTCAATGGTCTCAACGGACAAATCAGGAGCAGGCAAGGTTTCAACAATTTCGCCCTCAGTATCTCCTGTTGAGGTCGCCACACCCAGCTTCAAATCTGCAATATAAGTCTTTGGAAATTCATGCAATTGCTCAGACAATTTGGTCGCCTTTCCAAAACAAATCGGCAACATCCCCCTTGCAAACGGGTCCAGCGTCCCCACGAACCCCGCCTTTTTCGCATTATACAAACGCTTCACCATCTGCAAAGCCCGATTGGAGGTGATGCCCGCAGGCTTGTTTAAAATCAAAAATCCATCAATCACAACCCGATCTGACTTCATGGGTATCCCTGCAAAAAGCCGCTACAGTAAGCAAATTCTACTGCACTGTCAAAAGTGCATATCATTCAAACTGCACTCAAAACCTTAATCCAAATCAAAACGCCCCTTCACTGACTGCTGGCGCGCATCTTCAGCTGCTGCCGCGACACTTGCGATATAGTGCGGGGTTGCATAGAGGGAGGGGCCGGCCCCGATCACTGCTTCTTCTAAGCGCTTAAACTGCTCAAAATCTCTTTCTTCTCCCGGTGCTTGTGCGCGGGCACTTTGTATTTTGACCAAATCAAGCGCACTGCGTTCAGTTTCATTTTCCACATCAAAGCTCACGCCTTTTGCAAGGAGAAGTGCGGCAATTTTTTGTCGTCCTACAAAACAATGCTTGATCTGTTCCTCTGAGGGCAGCTGGCCGTAATAACGTTGATAAAGATCCAGAAGCAAGCCGCTTCCTTCTTTACCTCGCCGCATGACAAGGTAGTGCGCTGCATTTCTCTTTTTCTCATCGCTGTGATGGACGTTCATCGTATCGATGCATTGCTCCACCACGACACGGTCTCCCACAGCGCAAGCGATATTGAAAATGGCGCCTAAAGCCCGGCCAGCGGCAGCAACGGCAGTCAGGTCTCTCGATGCAAATTCTGGAGAAGGCCTCCTTCTATGAAAAGCTTGTAAAAAGCGTATCATCACTGCCTCATCTTGCTGAAGCAACACTTCGGGCTGGCGCAGGCGTAGGGCAATGGAGCAACAAATGGATAAAATGGATAATTCCACATCATTTTTCCTTGCCCAATCCACCTCATTCAAGAAAGGTAAACGCCCTAAATAAAGTGTCAAGGCAACTGTAAGCGCCTTTGCAATTTTCGCGGGTTGAAATAATGCTGGAGAAGCGACTTCAAAAAACATTGCCAATGCCTTTATAGCAGGTTCAATGGCGTAGGGTGAAATAAACCATGAGACGGGATCTCGCAGAAGATCCTCTAAAACATCAAATACCTCACGTCGAGCGAGCCATAACGGATTGGTTCCGCCCAGAAGAAATAAAGTGCCTGCGACCAGAGGCACCTCCTCTGGTTTGAGACCCCCTTGAGAAAAAATTGCAGAAAAACACAAGGTGATGCCTGCAGCAATATTATCTTGGAAAGTCTTATCCCAATGGTCCATCCGCACAGCAATCCACCCTAAAATTTTGCAGACTCTGATCCGAGAAGCAGCACCGATTTCTTGAGATGCGATGCGTGGCATTGCAGTCACAAAGGTTTTGACGGCAGCACCCAGTGTCCTGACATCAAAAGCGCTTTCAATGCTTGCCTCGCTGACCATTTGCTCAAGCAAAGCAAGTGCAGTAGAAATGGTGTTCACAATAAGTGCATCACTGAGAAACTGACTCCAAAAATCAAAGAGGGCCGCTATTTCTTGAATCAGCAACTGGGAGTGATGCAAGACCACCCTTTTTCCTTCTTCTTGTCTTAGGAGCAAGCTGAAACTGGCAATCGCATACAAAACTACCATGCTTCTTCTGGTTTGAATACGCTCTGAAAGCAGAACCCTTAAGGTTTCCACAACAACAGCACATTGTGCCGCTGTCAATGAATCCCCCTCACTGATCCCTCTCACATTACGGGCTAGGCCAAAAAAATATTCCTGTCGTAGGGGATCATCGAAATAAGTTTTCAAAACCTCAGCAGAGGAAGACAAGACTTGAGAAACAGGCAATTTCAAGCTACCCCGCCATTCGCATCCATAGGCTTTTAAGGGAAGGCTTTCTGGGGCGATGCCCAATTTTATAATGTTTTGTAAAATCTTATCGCGCAAATACCGCTGAATGCGCCCCGGCATTCCCTCATCTGATGAATAAAGCGCTTGAAACCCCCGAAGGGCAGGTTCCACACCACCGGTTTCAGCACGCACTTCATTGTTAAAGCAAACATCGTTGATGCGTTTTAACAAGCGGACCAGCTCAAGGATGATATTGAACTGGGAACCCCACAGGGCGTCCAAGGAGTTTAAAAAAGTAGCGCAGTCTTCACTGACCGCCTTCTCGAGATAATACACTTTGAGCGGGAGAGGGACAGCAGGGTCTTCTACAATACTGCAAAACACACTTCCTTCTCCATCGCCAAACAACTCATCTAAAGTATCTCTGAGCGCTGTCGGCAATTCAGCGCTTGTGAGAGAGGGGCCTCCACTCATCAATATCTCCTATGTTTTGTAAAATTTCAAGAATTATAATTTTTATCGTCTTATTTTGCAAGCAGGGCAAAAGAAGGAGGCAAGGCCGCCCCAGTGCCGCAGTGATCAGTGACTGACGAGATCAATTTTGTTAGACTAGATCGCTCAAAATAAATGAGGATGCGTGAACCATGAAATTATCCATGCGATACGGCGAGTATGGCGGATTGTATGCGCCAGAAAGCCTGATCCCCATCTTGACCGAGATTGAAGAGGGTTTTATCCGTATTCAGGATGATGAAGGGTTTCAAGCACGGTACTCGGATTTGTCACGCAATTACGCGGGGCGGCCGACGCCAGTAACCCATTGTCGGCGCCTCTCGGAAGAAACGGGCCGTGAAATTTATTTGAAACGCGAAGATCTCCTCCACGGTGGCGCTCACAAAACCAATAACTGCCTGGGGCAATTGCTTCTGGCACAATATTTAGGGAAAAAACGCATCATTGCTGAAACGGGTGCAGGCATGCATGGGGTGGCGACATCCATGATTGGTGCGCTGCTGGGGATGGAAGTCATTGTCTACATGGGTGCAGTGGATGTGGCAAGACAAGCCCCTAATGTTGCACGGATGAAATTGTTTGGGGCAACTGTGATCCCGGTCACCTCAGGCAGCGCGACCTTGAAAGACGCTGTCAACGAAGCCCTCCGCGACTGGATTGGTCACCCTGATGACACCTATTATTGCTTTGGAACGGCTGCAGGCCCCCATCCTTTTCCTGCTTTGGTTCGCTATTTTCAATCTGTGATTGGCCGAGAAGCCCGGGCGCAAATGCTGGATCAGGTGGGTCACCTCCCTGACGCTGTGTTTGCCTGTGTCGGCGGAGGCAGCAATGCCATTGGTATTTTCTCAGGATTTTTGGAAGATTCAGCAGTGCAACTCTTTGGTGCCGAAGCCGCTGGGCATGGCCTGCAAACAGACAAACACGCCGCCACGCTAGAAAAAGGCAGTTCAGCCATTTTTCACGGCATGCATTCTTTATTCCTTCAAGACAAAGACGGTCAAATTGCGGAGGCCCATTCCATCTCTGCCGGTTTGGATTATCCCGGTGTGGGCCCGGAGCACGCCCATCTCCATGACACTGGCCGTGTCAGCTATTTGGGCGTCACTGATGATGAAGCCCTACAGGCCTTTGAAATTCTGTCCAAAAAAGAAGGCATCATCCCCGCTTTTGAATCCTCCCACGCCATTGCTTTGGCCTTGCGCGAGGTGGAGCAATTCAAGCGCGGCGCTCGTCTCCTCATTAATTTGTCTGGTCGTGGAGACAAAGATTTGGATTCGTATATGGCCTTTACAAAGGGCATCAATATAAGTTAAAATATACCCACTCTATTGATCCACCATAAGGTTTGATGATGCATGTCGATACGGCCACAATTTCCCCCAATATGCGCCAATATATTAAGGCAGTCGGTCATAACCCCATTTTTTTTAATGAAAAAAATGGGCATGTGGCTGCAGTTTTGCTTTCAGCAGACAATTTTAAACACTTGGTTGAAGATAAAATTTTGGGCGCGCTTGCATTGCAAGCAGAGCAAGAAGGTTATTTGTCGGCTGTTGAAAGTGCTGATTTTTTAAAGCATTACAGATGAATGTTTTAACTCTTTCTAAACAAGCACAACGATTTATTAAAAAGCTTCCTCAAAAACAAGCTTGCCAATTGGTTACAGCCATTGATTCTCTTCAGCAAAATCCTCATCAGCATGATGTTCGTCCATTACAAGGCTATAAGCCATATCTTAGAAAGGACTGTGGAGAGTATCGAATTATTTATCGCTATGATAGCTTGCTTGAAGTCTTGCAGATTGCAGTTGTTGCAAAGAGAAATGATGATCAAGTTTATGATTTATTTAAAAGAATGATATGAACTTTACACAGTGAGGGGCCTATGAACCGATTTACACAATTGTTTGCAGACAAACACCACAAAGTGTTTATCCCGTTTTTTACCTTGGGTGACCCCCATCCTGAAGCAAGCATGACCCTCATCAAAGCCACGATTGATGCTGGCGTTGAGGCCTTAGAGCTGGGCATGCCCTTCTCTGACCCCGTTGCGGATGGCCCCACCAATCAACGTTCAATGGAGCGCGCTTTAAAAGCAGGGGCCACCTTTGATGTCTGCTTGGACATGCTTCACGAAATCCGTGCTTATGCTCCCAAAGTCGCCATGGGTTTGCTCATGTATTACAACCTGATTCACCGCCGTGGATTGGACAAAGCATGCAGTGAGCTTAAAGCTGCAGGCATTGATGCTTTGTTGGCCGCCGATGTTCCGTTGGAAGAATCCGCTGAACTCGAAGCCGTTTTGGCAGACAAGGACATCGGTTTCGTCCACTTCATCGCTCCCAATACGCCTGATCAACGCATCGCGATTTTAGACCCCCACATCACCGGCTATTACTATGTCTTAAGCGGTTACGGCGTCACCGGTGCCAAAAAGGACATCAACCCCCGCACCATCGATCGCGGTAAACACATCCGCCGCACCACCGAACAGCCTTTGGTCGTCGGCTTTGGCATCAGTGACCCCAGTCATGTCCACGCCATCTGGAATGCTGGGGCCAACGCCGCCATTGTTGGCAGCAAATTCTCCAGTTTAATTGAAGCGAATTTGACAAATCTAGCTACAGCACAAGAGGCCATTGTGGCCTTTACAAAAGCGGTATGACTGGCTTTTAGCGAAGCTGATGCCCGCTCATTGCATCAATGATTTCAGTGGGCTGAGCAGACAGACCCAAAGCGCCTTCAAGAATGGGCAGGCTGGAGCCAAATTGTTGAATGATGTCGGCAATGGTTTTGGCGGGGCGTTCACCGCTGACATTGGCGCTGGTGGAAATGAGGGCGTGGCCACACGCTTCACATAAGGCGCGCATGATAGGGTGGGCGGTGACACGAACAGCAATGGTATCAAATTGGCCACGAATGAGTGGTGACACATTTGATTTTGCAGGCACAACCCAGGTGACCGGCCCAGGCCAGCGGGCCAAAATGGCCGCATATTGCTGAGGCGTACAGTGCGTCCAGTCAACCCAGGCCATCAATTGGGAGACATCGGCGGCAACAAGAATCAGCCCTTTTGCAGGATCCCGTTGTTTTAAAGTCAAAGCTTTTTGTACTGCATCAAGCTGACGGGGATCAGCACTCAGCCCATAAACTGCTTCCGTGGGCGTGGCAATCACCTCGCCTTTACGGATGAATGTAGCAGCTTCAGGCAGGGTTAATGATGGCATTGTTATCCAGGCGTATGCATTTTTCACATAAGATTGATACACTGAAACTAAAATAGCAAGGAGAAGGAATGGGAATCGGCAGTTCTGGGTTGTGGATTGGTTTTGGCATTCTGGTCGTGGGTATTCTGCTGCTCGACCTGTTTGTCTTGGGTGGCAACAAAGCCCATGCGATGAAAATGAAAGAAGCCACGGCCTGGAGCATTTTCTGGGTCAGTTTGGCTTTGTGTTTTAACTTCGTCTTATGGATCATTTTGAAGAAAACCCATCCTCTCACTGTGGCCAATGAATCGGCCTTAAACTTTCTCTCGGGTTATTTGATTGAAAAGGCCTTGTCAGTCGATAATTTGTTTGTTTTTCTTATGATTTTTGGATCTTTCAAGGTGCCGGCGATTTACCAACGGCGGGTGTTGTTATACGGCGTGTTTGGCGCCATTGTGTTGCGGGCATTGATGATTGGCTTGGGCGTGGGCCTGATTCGTGAATTTTCTTGGATTCTCTATGTCTTTGGGGGTTTTTTAATTTTTACAGGTGGGCGGATGGCGTTTTCATCCGATGCTGAAAAAGACCCTGAAAAAAGCCATTTGGTCGTCTTTCTCGAAAAGCATCTGCAGATGGTCAAAGTTTTTCACGGAAACCGTTTTTTTATTCGAGAAAATGGGCGCTTGTATGCAACGCCTTTATTCTTGGTGTTGATTTTGATTGAAGGCTGTGACCTTTTGTTTGCGACCGACAGCATCCCGGCGATTTTTGCCATCACCCAAGACCCCTTCATCGTTTTCACTTCCAATATATTCGCCATCATGGGTCTGCGTGCTCTTTATTTTCTGCTGGCAGGCATGATGAATCGCTTTCATTATTTACGATATGGTCTTGCGCTTATTCTTGTTTTGATCGGCATCAAATTGTTGATTGGCGGCGTGTACCATGTCCCTTCTTGGGTGACTTTGATTGTGCTCGCTGTGATTTTACTGGGGAGTGTGATGGTCAGTTGCCGCGTCAAAACCTGAATCTTATTCCAAAATCAGTGTGTTTCTGCACAGGAGATCTCCTAAGTTTGAGCGGATTTTTGCAACCAATGGGTTCTGTAATACTGAAGCTCCTCAATCGACTCTTTGATGTCAGCCAAGGCCTCATGTTTATTTTGCTTTTTAAACGCTTTATAAAGACCGGGGTCCCAGCGTTTTGCAAGCTCTTTGATGGTGCTCACATCAATCAAACGATAATGAAAAAACTGTTCCAGATGGGGCATGTATTTCGACAAAAATCGTCGATCTTGCCAAATGGTATTGCCACACATCGGCGAGGCGCCTTTCTTGGCCCATCTGTCT
>CAYGFJ010000021.1:0-13117 GCA_964349115.1 uncultured Francisellaceae bacterium | reverse complement strand
AAGCAAACTTATGATGAAGCACCCCCCATTCCACAGCAAATTGTGAGTACGACGGGTCAGGTGTTGATGACAGATGCTGACATTATCGCGGGTAAAGGAGGGTTTCAGCAGGCGGATTTGATGGACTATGGCAGTCTTTTTGGCATGGGGGCTTCCTTTGGCGTCGACTACACAGCGCAATATGCCCACGAATTGGGAGTCAAGGTCAAAGAAGTCTTGGCACAAAATCAATATCACAGTCGTTATGAAAACTTACCCAAAGAAGAGCAAGCCTTGATTGACTATGTGGCCATTCAGAAATTGCATGGTTTGCAGTTGACGAATGAGAAGCTGGTGGTGGACCCCATTGTTGCCAGTGCCATTGTGAGTTTGCAATCTGAGATCAGTACATCCTTGCTCAAAACAGATGGCGCAGAAGGATATACCAAGGCTTACAGTTTAACCCCACAGACTAGTTTGGCGACCTCGGATTTTTTCATATATTCCTCATTAATCACCATGATCAATCGACCAGGCGAATCTTATTCCTACACCAACAATTGGCCTTTTGACCCCAGTATTGGCAATACAGCAACGACGACCACATTTACCTGGACCTGGATTTCGATTGCCTTATTTGTCCTGGGCATTGGCGTTGTCTTGGTGATTTACCAACAATTTTTAAAACCCGAGAATGAACATGCTCATGAACTGTCGACCCCACTTTTTGACTTTAAACCCCTCTTTGCAAGTCAACGCGCTGTCGCTCCTTATTTTCTTGTGGTGGCTTTGGTTTTGCTGGTCCAAATTCTGGCGGGAGGACTGCTGGCCCACTATTATGCTGAACGCACCAATTTTTATGGCATTGATCTTCTGCACTGGCTGCCTTTTAATTTTTTGAGAGATGTTCATATTCAAACACCCATTGTCTGGATTGGGGTGTCTTGGATTGCAGGAGCCTTGTTTTTAAGCCCCATCATCAGCAAGGGTGAGGCGCCTTTTCAAGGCAAATTGGTGACTTTTCTATTCGTTGTGACCTTGCTGGTTGTCGCAGGGGCTTTGATTGGCAATTATCTTGGTATTGAAGGCATTTTGACAAAAGGCTGGTTTTGGTTTGGAAATCAAGGGCTGTCTTATTTGCAGCTGGGACGGTTTTGGCAAATTGGCTTTTTTGTGGGGCTTTTGCTCTGGAGCATTTTGGTGTTCCGTGGGCTCTGGCCAGCGCGCAATCAAACAGGCAGGACGCTGAGGGAACTGGTTTCAGGCCGCATCACTTTAGAGCATTTATTGTGGGTGAGTACTTTGAACATTGCTTTGCTTTATTGTTTTGGAATGATTCCGCTAACAGGAATCGAAAATTCCTTCACCATTGCAGACTTCTGGCGCTGGTGGGTGGTCCATTTGTGGGTGGAAGAATCTTTTGAATTCTTCACTGTCTGTGCAACGGCCTATATTTTGATGGGAACAGGTCTGGTCTCACGCACATTGGCTGAACGCACCGTTTATTTTGAAGCAATCCTGGTCTTTTTTGCAGGCGTCTTGGGGACGGGGCATCACTACTATTGGGCAGGTGAAACCTCCATTTGGCTGTCCTTGGGCAGTACCTTCTCGTTCTTGGAAGTCTTGCCCTTGATTCTTTTGGTCAACGAAGCCTTAGAGCAATATCGCATCGTGTGGAAAGAAAAAAACAACTTTCCCTACAAAGTTGCATTTATGTTTATTTTGGGCTCGGCCGCCTGGAATTTTATAGGCGCAGGCGCAATGGGCGGTGGAGCCATCAATGCACCGCTCATCAATTATTATGAGCATGGCACCTTTATGACCTTGAATCATGCCCACGCGGCTTTGTTTGGTGCCTTTGGATTGTTTGCCTTGGGTATTGTCTACTTTTGCCTACGTTACGCAGCGGGTGACCAACACAAATGGTCAGACACCTTGGGTATCTGGTCCTTTTGGTTGTACAACTTGGGCCTGGTCTTAATGATGGTCTTGAACCTGATTCCGGTCGGTTATCTCCAACTCATTGATGTCTACAACAATGGCTTGTGGCATGCCCGAAGCATGGATTTTTACAACACCGTAGTGACGTGGCAATGGATGAGAATGCCTGGTGACATTGTGTTTGCACTGGGAGCGCTCGTGATGGCCTATGATTTTGTCATCAAAATCAAAGCGTTTTATCAACGTACTTAAAGGAGAATTATCGTGGCAAGCATCTCACCCCCTCATAATTCCTTCGATGCTCTCTTTTTGTTTCAGCACGATTTTTTTGATTTGATTTTAATGGATATTGGCCTTGGCATTATTGCTGTGGGCCTGTTGTTTCTCCTGTATCGAAGCAAACTCATTCATCGTGCAGCACTTTGGCTTAAGCGTACAAAACTGGCTGATCGCATTGCTTTGGGGGTCATTACAGTTGGCGTGCTTATTTTTCTATACAGTGCCCCCAATTATCCAATTCAATTTGCCATGCCCCCGATGATGCATGCCATGACACCTGATGAGGCTCGTCTACCGCCTTATATGCCGGTGATGAATGTATGGCGCTTTTTCTTACATGGAGATAAATTTAAATGGGAGTCTGACATCGGACAGGATCCTGCCAATGTGCCCCCTCCTATCACTCGACAAGACAATGAGGTGGTGAAAGTCCACTTTACAATGGAAGAAGTTTTTGCAGAGTTGGCCCCCGGCATTATCAATAATTATTGGGCCTATGATGGACAAGTGCCTGGCCCCATGATTCGCGTGAAAGAAGGGGATACCATTCAATTTTCTTTGAGTAATGATCCCACCAGTCTACATGCGCACAATATTGATATGCATGCCGTGTCAGGCCCGGGCGGCGGGGCGCCTCTCACCACAGTCTTGCCAGGAGAAACCAAAACATTTACCTGGAAAGCCCTTCATCCTGGTTTATACATTTACCATTGTGCAACGCCTAATATCGCCTTGCATGAAACCCACGGTCAGTATGGTCTTGTCTTGGTTGAACCCAAAGATCACCCCCTGCCCAAGGTCGACAAGGAATTTTATCTTGTTCAAGGCGAATTTTATACCGCAGGCGGTATTGGACGAAAAGGATTGGTTAAATTTGACTCCGATCGTTTTATTGATGGCAATCCCACCTATGTGGTCTTCAATGGAAAAATTGAGACCACCCCGCGCATGGTGGTCAACAAAGGGGACCATGTCCGGATTTACATTGGAAACGGGGGGGTTAATTTGATCTCTTCGTTCCATATTATCGGCGTCATCTTTGACACGGTCTATCCCGAAGGCGCCATCGGTCCAGGCTCAGCAATCGAACACAATGTCCAAACCACAGCCATTTTGCCTGGCGGAGCGGCCATTGTTGAATTTACAGCAAATGTGCCCGGCACCTTTTTGGTGGTGGACCATGCGCTCGCAAGATTAAACAAAGGAGCATGGGCGCAATTGGTCGTTAAAGGCAGTCCTTCTCCAGATATTTATCATGCAGGGCCTGTTGATGCGCCAGTATCTGCTCCCACACCTACTGAAACGCCCATGCATCACTGATGCATTATGATGAAGCGCTCAATGGTGCTTGTTGCACACGTGCATTCACTGAAATCCAAGAGCCATCTTCAAAAATCATGGTCACAGGTACAGTTTGACCCACATTGAGGTGATGTTTCGTGTCAATCAACATAATGTGAAACGTTCCATCTTCCAAGGGTCGGTCGCTATGTGGAGTGATGGAGATAGAAGGCACTTGCTTCATCAAAGAGTGTCCATTGGTTTGAGTATAGGTTTCATGTAGTTGAACGATTTTAGCGACTTGACTTGTGGCAGCAACGATCGAATGCAATTGTGTGCCCTTGTTGTCAAGATTCATATAGATTGCTGTGGTGTTGCTGTTGACAGCTTCAGCAACCACCTTTGCATTGCTGATGGTCACGACGCTACTGGCCATTTCAGCAGCTACCGTTCCAACACTCATTCCGAGAGACAAAATCACTGCGCAAGGTAAGGCTATTTTCATTTTGATTTCCCTTTGTTTATTTAATATTAGAAAGTTGAACCACTGGCTAGTATAAAGATTTTTTTTCGCACGGACATATCGCGAAACCAGAATGAGATGCATTGATGTTAGCGATACCTTTATTGTAAGAAATTACAGCCCTTCTCGCATGCCCGAAGCATGGATTTTTACAACACCGTAGTCACCTGGCAATGGATGAGAATGCCTGGTGACATTGTGTTTGCACTGGGAGCACTCGTGATGGCCTATGATTTTGTCATCAAAATTAAAGCGTTTATGCCAAAAACTGCAACACTTCAGCGGCCAGCTCATGCCAAGGAATGACCCATAACTTGTCGCTTAGCTGCATGGCATACTCTACGCGTGCAACCACAAGGGCTTTTTGAACTTCGGGATGCTCTTTTAAAAACAGACGTAAATGCTTGGTGTCTTGATCGCGAATGTGTGCGGACCACTTGACTTCAATGGGCAACAAAGACTCTTTATTTTGAATCACCCAGTCTATTTCCATGCCATTACTGTCCGCCCAAAACGTCAATTTTGCTGGAGACTCTTCTGCATGAATGAGTTTTAGAATTTCCAGTCCCACATGCTGTTCAAACAGTCGACCCATCGTTTCCAAGCTGAGCTCAAGACCCTCGCGTGCAGCCAAACGACGAACACCCAAATCAAAAAAGAGATATTTGGGTGCCTTTAACAATCGACGACGGGTCTTCGCAGAAGAAAATGGCTCGATCAAAGTAAGCAAAAGGCAGTCTTGTAAAATTTCGAAGTAGCCTTTTAATGTTGCATGTGCGACGCCAATTTCCTGAGAAAGCTTGATAAAATTGACCAACTGGCCTGCTTCGCTTGCACAAAGTTCCAAAAAACGACTAAATGAACCGAGAGAGCGCACTAAAGCTTCTTGTCGCACCTCCTCCTCAAGATAGGTCACCACATAGCTTTTAAGCAGTCGCTCTTTCATTTTTGGATTTTCAGTCAAAATCACTTCTGGCAAAGTGCCATAAAGCAAGAGTTCTTTTAATTCAAGCCCTCGATCTTTTAACTCAGGGGTTGAAAGCCCATCCATCACAAAATGGATGACCCGTCCGGGCAGAAGATTGACTGAAGCAGATCGACGCAATTTTCGTGCGGAAGAACCTGTAATCATGAACTGCGCCACACCTTCATCAATCAGCAGCTGCAATAAATCAAGTACTTCCGGCACTTTCTGAATTTCGTCAATTAAAACAAGCGGGGGGGCTTGAAGCCGATTGGCCAGAGCCATTATTTCTGCTTTCAACACGCTCACATCACGTTCATATTTCTGCTTGACTGTAGGGTCGGCCAAATTCACTGACCAGTCTGGCAGTAATCGCTTACAGAACGTTGTTTTTCCGACTTGTCTTGGCCCGAGTAACAGTACGCTTTTTCCTGCTGCAAGGACTTCTGAAACCCCTGTATAAATCATGCGATCAAAGCATTTCATCTTGAAAATTTCCATGTAATTTTTAATGTATGCTATCAAATTACATTGTTTTTTTCAAGATGAAATGACAGAGTCCTGTGCCTGCTAGAAATACGCCGTCATATCCAAGATAGCGGAATAGGTATTTTGGCCATTGTATAAAGTGCCATAAGTGAGTTCGGGGCCAATGTAAACATTGTTCCAGTATTCACCCTGTAAGCTGCCAATCCATTGATGCTGAAAGCCAATGCTGGTTTTGAGGCCGTTTTGGAAGTTGCCATCCAAAGGCGTTGCAATATTTTGCATATTGTGGGTGGCACTGTAGCTCATTTGCCAGAAGTATGGAGCGCTCAAGCATTCAAATCCGCCATTGACGCCCAGGACCCAGGAAGACAAATCTCCCCTTGCTTGATGGTCGATGGTGGCACTGTCTGTGGTGGAGACGTATTCTCCAATGAGGGAGAGGGCTTTCATTCCCACATTAAAATTGGCATCCCAGGCGGGATTGCTAGGGGATGAACCCGCAACAAAGGCAGTGCCGACATCAGAATTGGTGCCGACCACATTGTTTAAATAGCTGGCGCCAAAATTGTAATGCATTGCGTTGACTAATTTTGAAAATTGTACCGTAAAGAGACCATTGATCGTGTTGTTCACGGTGCTTGCATTATTGTAAGCCGAAGCGATGAAGGTGATTGGCCCCCACACGGCGTTGCCAGTCAGCTGGTTGGTGGGAGAGACTCGAAAGGCATCAGTGGTCAGGGTCATGTTCAAGGGCCCATTGCCAACAAAAAGGCCAAAGGGCAAATACGTTGAACCCACTGTGACAAAAAGAGGATTGTTGGCATTGAGTTCCCCCGCTATCACAAAGGCGCGGTCAACGATGACGGTGTTGTTGCTGCCATTCTTCAGCGACAAAAACCCCATGGCATCTTGGCCTAAATTGGCTTCTGTGAACAAATAGACTTTGGTTGCCGCCACACTGCTGCCGCTACCGTATTGTGCACCTGAGCTGGTGGCAAGATCGTCGCCGCCCCAATATTGCAAATCGCCTTCGATTTGTCCGCCCAAGACCAGGCTTTTGCCTTGTTCACGCGTCTTCACCAATTGCAGAGGCATAAACACTTTCGACAACGCACCAAAAGGATTGGCAGTGTCCAAACCCACGGCCTGATCAATGGCAGTCGTTTGAGTCATTTGATTGACCTGTGTTTGCAGTGCATTGATTTGCGCCTGCAATTGATCAAGCGTTGTTTGTGAATCGGCGAATAAGGGGCTGACGGCCAAAGCCATTGCCATACTGAGCAGTTTCAATTTCATAAGTGACATCCTCCAATAGATAGTTGACAAGCCGTCGTTTAGTATAAAGATTTTTTTGGTGTTGACATGTCGCTAAACCAGAATGAGAGCCATTTCTGTTTTTGATTTTGAAAAATACTGGCGATGCTTCTCGGGATACCACTTTCAAGATATGGATTCGACATTTCTGCCAAGGAAGATGTGATTGGGTTTTTATTCGAAATCAGATGAGCCAGGGGCTTCGCATTCCTGATGGCCTTAAATTTTATGATGCACTTTGGCGATGTAGGTGTACATCGTGGGCACCACAAAAAGGGTGAAGCAGGTGCCGATGGTCATGCCGCAGGCGATGACGAGGCCGACGTTGAAGCGGCTGACGGCGCCAGCGCCGGTTGCGATTAAAAGCGGGACTACGCCGAAAACCATCGCAAAAGTGGTCATCAGAATGGGGCGCAGACGGATGGTGGCCGATTCGATGATGGCATCACGAACCGAGTGGCCTTGCTCTTGAAGTTTGTTGGCAAATTCCACCATCAAGATGCCGTGCTTGCTGATCAATCCAATCAGCGTGATGAGCCCCACCTCAGTGTAAATATTGATGGTGGCAAAGCCCAAGTAGAGCGGAATTAAGGCCCCACAAATTGACATCGGCACGCTTACCAAGACAATGATGGGATCGCGGAAGCTTTCAAATTGAGCTGCCAAAACCAAGTAAATGATGATCAAGGCCAAGGCAAATGCCACAATCATGCTGTTCCCTTCTTGAATATATTGGAGGGACTGCCCCGCATAATTGACATTCATTTCTTCTGGTAAGACTTTTTGAGCGGTCGAGCTGAGATAACTCAAACCCTGACCCACGGTAATGCCTGGCATCAGCATCCCCTGGATGGTCACAGAATTAAGCTGATTGAACTGATTCAAAGTAGAGGGTTGAACACTGGAGCCATAACTCACAAACGTGGACAAAGGTACCATTTGGCCTGAGGCCGTCTTCACATAAAACTGGTTCAACTGCTGAGAACGTTCACGCAAACTGTCATACACCTGGGGAATGACTTGGTAGGAATATCCACCCAAGGCAAACCAGTTGCTGTAATTGTCACTCAACATCACAGACATCGCGTTGTTGATGTCACTCATGTTCACACCCAAGAGGGCCGCTTTGTCCCGATCAATATTCACAATCAAGGTCGGCTGATTGAACATCACATCCGTATTCAAAAACATGAAGAGGCCGCTGCCATAAGCTGTTGCAATCAGCTGATTGGCATAATTATAAATGTCAGATTGAGGTTGGATGGAGGTGATCACAAACTGAATCGGCGTTCCCTGAACTCCTGGCAAAGGGGGGTTCAAGGCAGAATAAAGTTGAACCCCTGTGACAGCCTGGAGTTGTTTTTGCAAAATCGGCAAAAGCTGCATCGTCGTTTGACTGCGATCACCCCAGGGTTTGTACACCGTCCCTGCAAACAGATTGTTGTCATTGGGGTAGCCATCCACCAAGAAGGTGTTTTGAACCCCATTGCTTTTCATCATGATGTTGTCAATTTGCTGATTGAAGTTGTCTAAATAATTTAAGTTGGATGCCGTGGGCGCATTGCCCAGCACCATGATGTAGCCTTGGTCTTCAAAGGGTGCCAGTTCTTTTTTGGCCTCAGAGAAGAAAAAGACACAACTGGCCAAGACGACTGCACCCACCATCAAAACAATCGGGCGATAGGCCAGCACCGCCACCAGGCGACGATGATAATGTCCGCGGAAATTTTCAAAAATTTTATCGATTTTCTTGACGAGCTTTCCTTCCAAAATGCGGTGATCAATGACTTTGGAACACAGCATGGGAGAAAACGTCAAGGCAATAATCCCTGAAATAATCACCGCCCCCGCCAAGGTAAAGGCAAACTCTTTAAACAAAGTGCCGGTGATCCCTCCCAAGAATCCAATCGGCGCGTACACTGCAGCCAAGGTGGTGGTCATGACAATCACTGGATTCGCAATTTCTCGTGCACCAATCAACGCAGCATCAAAAGCGCTTTTTCCCTCTTCCAAATGGCGATAAATGTTTTCCAATACCACGATGGCATCATCCACCACCAAGCCAATCGCCAACACCATAGCGAGCAACGTGAGCAAATTAAGCGAAAAGCCCAAAGCCATCATCATAAAACAGACGCCCACCAGGGAAAGGGGAATCGTCACCACGGGAATCAAAACCGAGCGTAAAGCCCCTAAGAATAAGAAAATCACCACAATCACAATGAGCGCAGCCTCAACGATGCTCGTCAGCACTTCCACAATAGACGCTTTAATAAAATCCGTGGTTTTGTAGACGACTTGGGCATCCAAGCCAGGTGGATAGGACAGCTGCATTTCAGGCAAATGCTGAGTAATGTTATCAATGACTGACAAGGGGTTGGCCCCATCTGCAACAAAAATCCCAGCAAACACGGCCTGGTGCCCATTAAAATAGACCTGAGAATTATAGTTTTGCGAACCCAATTCCGCATTTCCAATGTCTTTGATGCGGATAATATTGCCATTGGTATTGGCCACAACGAGATTGTTAAATTCACTGGGCAAACTGGTGCTGGTGGCGGCCTGAACCTGGACGTAGAGATAATCCGACTTCATTTCGCCCGCAGTGGCCTGGACATTGTTGTTTTGTAGGGCGTTTTGGACCTGCGTTGCGGTCACGCCCAGCTTCGCCATTCTGTATGAATCAAGCCAAATCCGCATGGAATATTGCTGCTGACCCATCACGACCACGTTAGAAATGCCCCCCAGTGCATTGACTTTGGGCGTAAACACATTCGAGATATAGGCAGAAATTTGTTCGGCACTCAGGGTCTTGCTGCTAAATCCAACAATCATGTCTGGAAAGGTTTCGCCGGTCGACTTTTGAATGACAGGAGACTGTGCACCCGTCGGCAATTGGTTTAAGACGGCATCCATTTTCCCTGTGATGTCGGTCATGGCCTCATTGGGGTCATAATTTAATTTGATGTAAACAGTAATCGTACTTTGTCCCAGAATGCTGGAAGCAGTCATGTAGTCGATGCCGTTCGCGCTACCGACGGAAGCTTCCATGGGTGTCGTAATAAACCCCTGCACGTTTTGAGGGCTGGCCCCTGGATACGCCGTTGAGATCGTAATCGTGGTGTTGGTCATGGTGGGGTATTCTTGCAAAGGCAGCATGAAGATCGACGTTAAACCCATGATAAAAATCATGAGTGAGACCACCGTCGACAAGACGGGTCGTCTTACAAAAATATCAGTAAATCGCGCCTGAGATTGCGTATCCATAGTAGACCCTATGATTGAGAGTGAGATTGGGATTGAGGTGCTGCTTGCGCGGTTTGGGTAATAATTTTCACGGCATTGCCGCTTTGCAATTTGACGAGCCCATCCGTAACAATGTTATCCCCTGCCTTGAGCCCACTGGTCACTTGAACGAGATTGCCTTCTTGATCACCCAGTTCAACTGCAACCGCATTGGCAATGAGATCCGGCTGGCCTTTCTTATTGGTGCCCGGTTGAATCACAAAAACTGAGTTGCCATACAAGCTGTAATTAATCGCTTCTTGAGGAATCGCAACGACATTCCCAGCGCCTTTCAGAATGACATCAATATTGGCCTGCATTCCTGGCAATATCATGGCTTTTGGGTTGTGATTGGGCAAGGTCGCCTGAACGGTGATGGACTTGGTGTTATCAGCCACTTCTGCATCAAACGCACTAATTTTTCCATGGAATGTGACGCCAGGGAAAGTGTCAATGGTGGCATCAATGGGCTGGCCCACATACAAGCTTTGGAGGTATTGTTCCGGCACTTGGAAATTGACATAAATCGGATCAATGCTTTGAATATTGGTGACCGTGGTTCCCGCATTCAGATACTGCCCCAAACTCACAGCGCGAATGCCTACACGGCCTGCAAAGGGCGCCAGAATAAATTTCTGCTCCAATTGGCCTGCATCCTGTGCAACAGTGGCCAAAGACTCCAAATAATTAGAATGGGCTTGATCGAAGTCTTGTTCAGACAAAACACCTTGATGATACAAGGTGCGATACCGCTCATATGTGACTTTATTGTATGCCAAAGCCGCTTTTGCACTGGCCAGTTGAGCCGCCAAAATGTCTGTATCCATGACGATCAAAACCTGATCTTTCTTGACCATGTCCCCAGAATTAAAGCGAACCTGAGTCACCATCCCTGAAATAATTGGGCTGACATTGGTCCCCTGTACCGCCGCTGTTGAACCCACTGTGCTATACGTTGGCTGCCAGCCCACTGGCGTGACCGTCATGGCATTCACCGTCACCGTGGGCATCATAAAATTTTTGATATAGCGTTTCATCATGTATTCCGCAACATAATGATAGGCAATCAAACTGCCAAAAAAGACAAAAAGAATCACCCCCACAATAATAAAGCGTTTCTTCAAAGGATTCATGGGGGTTTTCATAAGGGCCTGTCCTCAACAAAAAAAGCTAAGCTTAGCGGATTATGCCTATTGCCGCAAGCACGCGGAGTTTGTTAGGATGCTTGCAATTACTCCCTTGGGGGCACTGTGACTTTTCTATTGGGCTTGTTTTCCGTCTTCATGATGGCTTTTTTCCCAGGAGCCCTGCTCCTCAAAGTGTTCACATTCAATCGCCCTCTCTCAGCCATTTTTCGTTTGAGCGCCATTTTTGCTTTGAGCCTCATTACCAACTACCTGATCGTCTTCTGTTTGGTGCTCACCCACTGCTACGTCAGTACTTCAGTCCGGATTGTGGGGGTACTTGAATTACTGGGCTTCGCATGGGTCTATCGGCATGCCTTTTTAAAAAACCTGAATATCGTGCCCCTCCTTCAACAGCATTGTTTATTTCAGACAAAAAACAATGACTTTTTGCCTTATCAAAAAGTGTTATTTTATGCCTCCCTCCTTCTGTTGGCAGGCGTCTTTTACAACTGGGTCCACAGCTTTGGCAATGTGTTTGGCCCCTGGGACCCCACGGTGTCGTATGGTCGATGGGCCACCGACTTTGCAGGCAACCACCTCCCCTTTTTAACCTGGCACTATCCTCAACTTCTGCCCACCAACTGGTCTTTGTCGTATGTGTTCATTGGTGCACTGCCCCATGGTATTGAACTTGAAGCTTTTCCAGCCTCCATCCAGGGTTTGTTTTTTATCAGCATTCCCTTTTTAATGTATGCCGCCTACGAAGAAAAAAAAGAGCCTGTCTTTTTACTTGCTTTACTCTTATTCACCTATTTTTCATTCGCCGATTATTCTATTTATTTGAATGCGGGTTATGCCGATTATGCAGTGACTTTTTTCAATTTTATGGCACTGGTTTTCACCTTGCAAGGTGCTGAACGACAAGACACAGCCCTGGAATGGCTGGCGATTATCTTTGCATTGGGTGCTGCTGCAACCAAACCCAGCGGTATTTACACGGCAATCGTAATCCCCCTGCTTCAGTGTTTGCTGCATTCTCCACCCCGGGGTCAAAAAATCAGGTTGCTTTTTTTTAAATGGATCATCCTCTGCCTTGTGATTTCACCCTGGTATCTTTATGCAACTTTGCACGAAACCCAGCATCATCAGGCCTTTGGCGACATTCTTTTCCTGATATATGGCACATTTCATCTGGATGGTTTTAAGCTCTCCATTGCCTTGATGCTTGCTTTTGGCCTGACTGCCTTTGTCTTTCTCTTCACGGCCTTTCTGTTTCGCTTTGTCTTGAGTCGCCCACTTCAATACGTTCTGTATTGTTATGGCCCTTATTATTTCATCTGGCTCCTGGGTTTTGAATATGACAATCGCAATCTTATCTTTTTATGGCCGATCCTCTGCCTGCTCTTCAGTGCGGTTCTCATGCATCAATCAATCGTCTTTAAAGCCTGCGAATATGTGAAAGTATATCTGTATAAAATCCCTCTCCTTCTGATTACAGGCCTCTTTCTCTTTGCCATGCTGGTACTTGGCATTCAACAGTCGTTTTCAGAGGGAGCGCTTCTACAACATCAAGCAACGCGAAAGAATTTGAATTTTGATATCGGTGTCCTGGTCCGCCTCTACGCCTATATCTTAAGTCCAGGCATACACGGCAAAATGCTAACCGACTATGCTTATTTTGAATATTTGCCTTTTTTAAGGCCCTATATGGCGGTGATCCCTCTCACCAATTATGGCAATAATATGAGCCCTACCCTTTTCAAGAATATGCCTGCCTTAGAGACATTTATGGTCGACAACAAGGTCCGCTATCTGCTGCTCGATCAACACTACGACACTTTATTTGAATCAAAAGACTTCCAAAGCGCCTTGGCCAGATGGGTCAAGAGTGGAAAAGTGAGCCACGAATTTACAGTGAACGAAGTATCACTCTAT
>CAYGFJ010000020.1:0-13823 GCA_964349115.1 uncultured Francisellaceae bacterium | reverse complement strand
GGGTTTGACGAATGCACCCCTTGAAGAGGCTTTGCAAGCCGATCTCATTTTGATTTTGGTTGACCATAAAGCTTTCAAAGCCCTTCCCAAAGAAGTTTTTTCTGGTAAAACAGTGATTGACACTCGAGGCTTGCTCGCATGAAGAAAAAAATCCTGTCGGTTGTGGGGACACGGCCTGAGGTGATCAAAATGGCACCGGTCATCCATGCCATTGCTGCCTCTGCCACTTTAGAAAATATCGTCTGTGCCAGTTCTCAACATCGCCAAATGCAAGATGCCATGCTCGATTTATTTAAGATCAAACCCGATTTTGACTTAAATGTGATGAAAGCCAATCAAAGCTTAGAATATATCACCAGCGAAGTTTTAGAAAAATTCACAATCGTTCTGAAAGAAACCAGGCCTGATTTAGTATTAGTTCAGGGGGATACTACCACCAGTTTTGCAGCCAGCTTAGCGGCCTTTTACCAGGGCATTCCCGTCGGACATGTGGAAGCTGGATTGCGCACCCATAATTTAAAACAGCCCTTTCCAGAAGAGGCCAATCGTCAATTAACCAGCAGACTCTCGCGTTATCACTTTGCCCCAACCCCGCAATCCCAAAAAAACCTTTTAGCCGAAGGGATTCCCCAAGAGCATATTTTTGTAACTGGTAATACGGTCATTGATGCTTTGTTTTGGATGAAAGAAAACCTCAACATGGGTCGGATTACTCAAACTTTACCAGAGTCAATTCTTAAAATGATTGACCGTCCCTATGTGCTTGTCACAGGTCATCGACGTGAAAATTTTGGCGACGGCTTTTTAGAAATTTGTCAGGCCATCAAAATCTTAGCCGAACAAAAGCCCGACTGGCAATTTATCTATCCGGTTCATTTAAATCCCAATGTCCAAAAACCAGTGTTTGAAATTTTAAAAAATCTTCACAATGTCCACTTAGTCGATCCAGTGGGTTATGAACCCTTTGTGTATTTGATGATGAACAGCCAAATTATTTTGACGGACTCTGGGGGCGTACAAGAAGAAGCGCCCAGTTTAGGAAAGCCTGTATTAGTCATGCGCAATACCACTGAACGACCGGAAGGAATTACCGCAGGAACTGCACAATTAGTGGGAACGAATCCAGATAAAATTACCACCGGCATTCTCACACTCATACATGATCCAAGAGAATATGCCAAAATGTCCAATGCGGTGAATCCTTATGGGGATGGTTTGGCTGCACAGAAGATCATTGAGATTCTTGAATCAGCATGAAAAAAATCTTACTCTACTGGAATACCTTACGCTTCTTAAAACCCATCCAAATCTACTACCAATTGAAAAAATTGTTTTTAAAAAAATCAGGCGTTTCTTTAGCAGTCCCATCACTGCATCGACGTGAACTGAAAAGAACCTTCATCCAGCCTATTCTAGAATTCTCTGCATTTTTCAAAAAAAATAAAATTTGTTTACTGCACCAAGCAAACACTTACAGTCCTGCCCTTTGGAACGATTCAACGCCAGAAAAGCTATGGTCTTACAACTTACATTATTTTGATTATTTGAATGCCAACTCTCCCAAAGATCGCGATCATGCCTTACGACTCGTCAGTGATTGGATTCAATACAATCCTCCCTTTTCTGGAACTGCTTGGGAACCTTACCCCCTGTCTTTACGAATTGTTAATTGGATTAAGTTTCAGCTCTGCAAGCCGAATTTACCACAACAAGCCTTAGAAAGCTTATATTTGCAAGCCCGATTTCTGTATCGAAACTTAGAATATCACCTCCTGGGCAATCATTTAGTCGCCAATTTAAAAGCGCTCATTTTTGCGGGGCTCTTCTTCGATACGCCAGAATCTCAGCAGTGGTTGCGCTTAGGATTAAAGTTATTGCAACAAGCGTTGGATGAGCAAATTCTCAAAGATGGGGGTCATTTTGAATTAAGCCCTATGTATCACAACATTATTCTCGAAGATCTCTTAGACCTGATGAATCTCTTACAAACCTATGGCAACTCCCTTACGACCGAGCAAATGAATAAAATCAATCAAATGTTTCAATGGTCCCAAAAACTCTGCCATCCCGATGAGAAAATTGCCTTTTTTAATGACTCTTCTTTAGAAATTGCCCCGACCTATGCCGATTTATCCTTATATGCACAGCGCCTTTCTTTTAAACCAAGCTCACTTCCTGAAACGCCCTGTTTTTATTTGCAAGATTCCGGCTTTATTCGTGTTCACCAACCCCATTTTTTAATGCTGATGGATGTCGCTGAAGTAGGTCCCGCCTATTTACCCGGCCACGCCCATGCCGACACCTTAAGCTTCGAGCTTTCGGTCCATGGACAGCGTCTTTTTGTCAATCCGGGATGCTATAGTTATCAAGACCTAGCGATTCGGCGTTATATCCGAAGTACAGCAGCGCACAATACGGTTGAGGTCGACGGCCTAGATTCCTCAGAGATGTGGGGCGCTTTTCGAGTGGCCAGGCGGGCGCATCCGCGTAGGGTCCATATCAAATCCTCGAATGAACAGATTCATATCTCAGCGCAACACGATGGCTATCTTCGTTTGCCAGGCAAAGTCCTGCATCAGCGTGACTTTTATATCACGCCCCTATCGATCACGATTGAAGACCAGCTGTATGGCAACAGTAAAACCGCAACGGCTTATTTTCATCTTCATCCCAATATCTCTGCTGAGCTTATTTCTGCACACCAACTTTTATTGCACCTTCCCTACTCAAAAACAATATCCCTTTCGTCAGAGCAGGCCATTGAGATCATTGATGCACCTTACTCGGATCACTTTGGCATTTTAGGATTGCATCAGGTATTATTGATCAAATTCATTAAAGAATTTAAAAATAAACTGACTGTAGAAGTGAGATGAAAAATTTGATATTAAAAATCCTATATTGCACTGCCCTCTCAGCTGCTTATCAATAAAACCTAAAATAAGAGGCGCAAGCCCGATAGCGCAAGCATAGCCCACTAATCGTTGGTGAACTTGCTTAAATAATATTTTATCAATTTGTCAGGGGCCTTTGTGAATTTGCTCCGTGATGGCAAGGGCCACGGCCAGGCTTTGTTTTCCTGCTTCTCCAGGCACTCGTGCGGGGGTGCCTGAGGCAATCGATTGCAAAAAGGCGGCGATTTCTTCTTTTAAGGCATCGGCATCGCCCGCTTTAATGACTTGACGGTCGAAGTCGGGGATGCCAGGGAATATAGATTTGCCCTGGCCTTTACGAATGATCGAGCCTTCTTTATTCTGAAGGTCTAGGGAAAAATAAGTGTCTTCTTGAAAAATCCGCAGTTTCCGCTCGGGTTTCAGACTGATGCGGCTGGCGGTTACATTGGCGACACAGCCGTTTTTAAAGCGGAGACGTACGCTTGCGATGTCAATGTCTTTGGACAAAACTGAGGCCCCACTTGCATCGATGGATGAGAGCTCTGCCCCCACGATGGAGGTGATCAGATCTATGTCGTGAATCATCAAGTCCAAAATAACATTGACGTCTTTGTTGCGGGGATTGAAAGGCATGATCCGCGTCGATTCAATGAATTTGGGTTCCTTCAAAAACGACTGGGCTTTGACAATGATGGGGTTAAAGCGTTCAAGATAGCCAATTTGAAGCAAGACTTTATGGTCTTTCGCAATCTGGATCAGCTGATCGGCTTCATCCAAAGTGACGGTCATGGGTTTTTCCAACAAGACGTGGACGCCGTGAGACAGGAAAAAGCGAGCAATCTCAAAATGGGTTTCTGTGGGGGTCACAATGCTGACCGCCTTCACACGGCCGATCAGGCTTGTGTAGTCTTGGACATATTCACACTTTAGCTTTTTGGCCAAGGGCACAGCGTGCTCTGGGCTGAAATCGACCATGGCGATGAGGTCGCTGTTTGGGAGGGCTGCATATTTTTCTGCATGAAAGCGGCCCAAATAGCCAATGCCGATGACGGCGGTTTTGATGCGCGGGATATCTTTATTCACACTGCACCCCCCCACGAGTTGCAGCAATTCTTGCAAAGCCTCATCAAAATGGATGTTGGTGATCACATGGTCATATTCGCCTGCATGGCTGATCTCCGTCTCCGCCGAAGCCAGACGCTGGGCAATGTTATCGGGGGAGTCGCCCCGCGCCTTTAAGCGACACGCCAATTCTTCCAGCGATGGGGGCAGTATAAAAATAGAGAGCAAGTCTTGTGGAAACAAGCGTCGCAAACTGGCAGCTCCTTTCCAATCGACATTGAGGATCGGCATTTTTCCCGCGCGACGCACAGAGTCGATGGCGGTTTTGGAGCTTCCGTAATAATGATCATAATGATGCGACCACTCAATCATCTCGCCACTGTCAATCAAAGTTTTAAAATGCGACTCCGTCACAAAATGATAATGAACACCGTCGACTTCTCCCTCACGCAAACCACGCGTAGTATGTGTAATGACGGCCGCCAAATCGGGCGCACGATTGAGCATGGCATTAATCAGGCTTGTTTTCCCCCCACCGGACGGTGCTGAAATCACAATGATTTTGGAGGGGTCCGTCATGGCGTTTTTGCTCCTTACACTTGAAGGAGAATTCGAGAAGGATCTTCTAACAGTTCTTTGATGGTTTTCAAGAAACCGACCGATTCGCGCCCATCAATGATGCGGTGATCGTAGGACAGGGCCAAATACATAATGGGCCGAATGAGCACTTCGCCATTGACCGCAACGGGTCGCTCAACAATATTGTGCATACCCAAAATGGCACTTTGAGGCGCATTAATAATGGGCGTCGACAGCATTGAGCCGAACACGCCACCGTTGGTGATGGTAAAAGTGCCGCCTTGCATTTCATCCAAAGTGAGTTTGTTGTCACGGGCTTTCATTGCATAATCACGAATACCCCCTTCAATGTCAGCCAAAGTCATGTTCTCTGCATTGCGAAGAATGGGGACAACCAAACCCCGTTCGGTTGAAACCGCAACGCCCACATCATAAAACCCGTGATAGACAATGTCTGCTCCATCGATGGATGCATTGACCGAAGGAAAGCGTTTCAATGCTTCCGTGGCTGCTCTCACAAAGAAAGACATAAAGCCCAGTTTGACCCCATGGGTTTTTTCAAAAGATTCTTTGTATTTTGAACGCAAATCCATAATGGGCTTCATATCGACTTCATTGAATGTGGTCAGCATTGCTGTTGTGGACTGCACTTCCAGCAAACGTTTGGCCACAGTTTGACGCAGACGTGTCATCGGCACACGCTTTTCAATCCGTGACCCGCTGCTCAGTGTACGTAAAACATCTTCCGTCACAATCCGCCCGTGTTTACCAGACCCTTCCACATCAGCTGAAATGACATCATTCGCTTGCATTACCCGCCGTGCTGCTGGCCCTGCGTTCACTCCCCTCTCCCCTTGCGGGAGAGGGCTGGGGTGAGGGGCAACAACTGCCGGCGCAGCCGCCACTACCGCAGAAGCCCCCTCCATCAAACTGCCAATCGTCTCCATACTTTTAACCGTATCCCCTGCCTTTTTAGCAATCTGAGACAACACCCCCGAAGCCGTTGCAGGCACTTCCATCATGACTTTATCGGTTTCAATTTCCACCAAAGTTTCACCCTCTACAACGGCGTCCCCCAGCTGTTTATGCCAAACGGCAATGGTCCCTTCGGGAATGGATTCAGGAAATTGAGGGGCTTTGATGTCAGTCATGATGCAGTCCTTACAGTACGTCTGGTTGAGCGCGCCATCATACTTGAGTGGGGAGATTTTTCCAACTCGACATTTCAAAAAGGCGGCTTTTCGTGCGTTCAAATTCAAAGGCCAGGCGACGGCCCTGGTAAAGTGACTCCAACGGCGCGGCGGCAGCAATGATCAGCAAAATTTTTTGGTCGTAACAGGTGTCGACCAAGGCAATGAAACGTCGGGCGGCCTCTTCATCATTTTCTGTTAAAACAGGGATGCTGCTGATGAGGAGGGTTTTGTAAGTTTTGGCCAATTTTAAATAGTCTTGTGGCGCCCGCGCGGCTTCACACAGTTCTTGAAAGCTGATCCACAGCGTTGCAGGCCCCCGCTGGGTGGCCATCACGGTGCGGCCATTCACTTTAAAGCTGGGGTCGGAGAGAAGAGCGTCGCCATTTCGCTCAGTAAAGTGAAACCGTAAATAAGACAACTGATCCTGCAAAGAGGGGTGATAACATTCCTCCACCCATTGTTTTTCGAGACGATAATCATGGGGATGCTCCAAAGACAGCACCTGCATATGCTGCTGAATCAATGCCACAGCCGGCAAAAAGCGGTCGCGCTGCAACCCATCTTGGTAAAGTTGCTGAGGAGGGATGTTGCTGGTGGTGACCAAGGTGACCCCCGCTTCCAAGAGATAAGACAAGAGGCTACTCAAAATCATGGCATCCGCAATGTCCTCCACAAAAAACTCGTCCAAACAAAGCAAACGACCCGTTTTGGCCAAATCAATGGCCACCTTTTTCAAAGGATCCCGCTCGCCTTGCAGCATCTTCAATTCAGCATGCACCCAATTCATCAGCTCATAAAAATGCATCCTCTGCTTGGAACCCTCCACACAGTCAAAAAATAAGTCCATCAAATACGTTTTGCCCCGCCCGACAGGCCCATATAGATAAATCCCCCGCGGCGGCTTCTGCCCCCCAAACCAAGAAAACCGCTGAGGCGGCGCTGCGAGTTCTTGGTAGAGCGTATCGAACAGGTGCATGATGGCCATTTGGGCAGGATCTGCTTTGATTTCACCCGCGGCGACATGGACCTGGTAGGCGTTACTCGACGTCATAATGCCTCCTTCAACTCAAGCAAGCGCCCATGAAAAAAATGACCAGCCCCTGCCAGGGTGACAAAGCGATATTCCCGTTTCCGTGTCGCGAGCCACGCTGCCACTTCAGGATGGGGAACAATCTCATCGGCATCGCCTTGAATCACAAGTAAACTGACATTGGGCTCAGGCAATGCTTTCATATCAAAATGCGTGACGGACGGTGAAATTAAGATGATGGAACTCGCCTGCGCGGGAATTGAAACTTGATAGGCCACAAACCCTCCAAACGAGAATCCAGCCAGAAGCAAGTTTTTTCCTGGATAGAGCGATTTTGCATAGTTAACAACAGACAATGCATCTGCCGACTCCCCAATTCCATCACCATAAACACCCCCACTTTTTCCCACTCCTCGGTAGTTAAAACGGAAGCTTGGCGTACCTTGATCGGCAAAATGTCTGCAGACAGTGGTCACCACTTTGTTGTCCATACTGCCCTGATATAAAGGATGGGGGTGACACATCACCAAAATGGAATCGCCCACCGTCGAAGGCTGGTGCACAACACCCTCAATGACGCCGGCTTTGCCTGGGATTTCAAATCGAATTTCTATTGGCCTCAACACTGGATTCTATCTTGATTTCTTAAAGCGATTCCTCCTAAATATACGGAAAAGGAAACAAAAAGCCAATGGCCAGCGGCAGAAAGAGCAGGGCTTGAGCAAGCGGATCGCTGCCCTCATTCCAGACTCACGCAATCCCTTACTAGTCGAACACTCTGTCCTGACGATGATCAAACAGCGTGTCTTTGGGATTGGCTTAAAAACTGGTGCTGTCAGGCGGAATCGAACCGCCGACCTACTGATTACGAATCAGTTGCTCTACCGACTGAGCTACGACAGCGCAAAAAAGATAATAACATCATTCGCCCCTCGCAATCCAGCTGATTCTTAAGCGCTTGCGCCATATTTATCTTAAGGCACTGAACTAATCGCTTTCACATCCACCCGCTCGATCCTGTGGAATTGATCGGTGATCTTGCGGGCAGACACCCCGACGTCTTTGACGTCTTGATTGGCCAGTTCAATATGACGACCCAGCTGTTCCATCCGCTTTTGAAAGCGCTCAAAATCTTCGCCCAGTTTTTGGAGATGCTCGCGGATCACGTGAACATGTTCGCGGGTGGCTTGGTCCTTTAAAACAGCTTGGGCCGTGGTCAAGACCGCCATCATGGTGGTGGGCGAGGTCATCCAAACACTGCGTTTCTGGGCATAATCAATCAAATCAGGGAAGCCACTGTGAATGTCGGCAAAAATGGCTTCCGCTGGCAAAAACAAGACGGCACCCGAAGCCGTTTCGCCAGGGATAATGTATTTGTCAGCAATGTCGTCAATGTGTTTTTTCATGTCTCGGACAAAGGCTTGTTCCAGCGGTTTTTTTTGATCCATCGGCGCATCGACCAAACGGCGATAATTTTCTAAGGGGAATTTGGCGTCAATCGCCAACTTTCCCGTGGGTTCTGGCAACAGGAGCAAACAATCGACCCGCGTTCCGTTGGGCAACTCTGCCTGCATTTTGAAGTGGGCTTCGGGCAACATGTTCCGGACAATATTCTGCAATTGCACTTCCCCAAAGGCCCCTCGAGTTTTGCGATCATTTAAAATCATATTGAGACTCAAAACCTGACCTGAGAGTTCCGCCATTTTTTCCTGAGCGGAATCGATCAACGCCAAACGCTTCACCACATCGCCAAAAGTGAGGGTGGTTTTCTCAGCGTTTTCAGACAATTTGAGCTGAAGCTGGTCTTTTAAATCATCCATACGGCGCTGCATCATGTCTGTCAATTCACTGCGAAAAAAGTAAAACGCACCGAAGAGGGCCGCCAAAAAAAGCACCATCAGCAAAACCGTGACAATCAGCGTCATCATCGTGTATTCACCATGACCTCAGCACTCGCGCCCACTCGCAGTGGATAGTGCGTCAGCCACGGCGTGGAATCCACATTCACCCGGACAGTAAAGCGCTGAGTCACCTTGACCCAATTGCCTGTTGCGTTTTCAGGAGGTAATAAACTGAAGATCGATCCATTGGCTGCACTCACACTGGCCACTTTGCCCGAGAAAGTCACGCCAGGATACATGTCTAACTCAATGTCTACTGTCTGCCCGGGGCGAATCCGTTTTAACTGCGTTTCCTTGAAATTAGCGTCCACCCAGACATCCGCATCCTGATCCACCACTGCAAACAATTGATCACCCGTATTCACAACCATCCCAGGACGCAAACTTAAATGGGTCACCGCCCCTGCAACGGGGGCCGTCACCACGGTATACGTCAAATTCAACTGCGCTGTCTGCAGCTCAGCCTCTGTCACTTTTACCTGACTTTTCTGCGTCGTCAAGTCTTCTTTTGCCTGTATCAAACTGGCCTGAGCCCCTGTCAATTTCGCCTGAGCCGCTCTCAGATTAGCAAGTGTTTGATCCCCCAACTCTCTCGATACATAGCCCTTTTGTAGCAAATGTTGCATCCGTTCTTGTTCTTTTTGCTTAAAAATAAAATCTGCCTCAGCACTGCTGACGTTTGAGCTCGCAATAGAAATTGCTGCCGCATCCGCCTTCAATTGTGCTTCCGCCACCCGCTCCTGCGCTTGAGCTTGCTCCAAAGCATTCTGAAATGGCGCCGGGTCAATCGTAAACAACACCTGCCCTGCCCTCACCTCATCATGATCGGTCACCATCACCGATTGCACTGCCCCTGTCACCTGCGGCGCAATGTACGCAATATTGGCATTGACATACGCATCCTCTGTGCTGGGATAATAGGTACTGTGATACAAATAATATGCGATCCCGATTCCAGCAGCGCACACAATGCCCAGGACAGGTATAAGCTTTTTTTTCACGCTTAGACTCCCTGATTTAAGTGAAATATTTTCTTCAATCCGATCAAGACCAAGTCGGGTTCCATCACATCAAAAATACCTGCGGACTCAAAGACGCGAGAGAAGCCACCCGTGCCCACCACTAAAAATGCTTGCCCTTGAAAAACGGATTCACGCAGAGCGGACACCACTTCTTTCACCATTCCCGTGACGGAATAAAACAAACCTGCCTGGATTTGCTCAACGGTGTTTTTACCCAAAATCGTGGTGGGGACTTTGATTTCAACGGAGGGAAGCTTAGCCGTGCGTTCTTCCAGCACTTCCATGGCCAAACGCATGCCGGGAGTGATCAGGCCTCCCAAATATTCTTTTTTGGATGACAACACACAGGCGGTGTTGGCAGTGCCAAAGTCGAAAATCACAATGTCTCTGTTGGGATACAGCTCCAAAGCACCCACGGCGTTGGCCACCCGGTCGGCCCCCAATTCCTGAGGATTATGCACCAAAATTTTGAGGCCAGTCTTGACTCCTGCTTCCAGAATCAAGGGCCTTAAATTGAAATATTTAATACAGGCTGACGCCACTGTGTGATTGACATCGGGCACCACCGAGGACATGGCAATATGGCGAATATGGCTGGGGTCAATGCCATTTTCTCGCAAGGCATTTTTCAGAAAGAGGCCGTACTCGTCAGAAGAGGCTGCGTCTTTCGATGTTTTACGAAAGCGCAATAAAATCTTATCCCCATCAAAAACACCACCGAAAATTTGGGTGTTGCCGATATCCAAAGCGAGCAGCATAAGGCCTCCTTTATTGCTTCATCACAGTGCGCGATTATACTGAATATCTTAAATTTCGCCATCATCGATGAGCGGGAGCTTCAGCGGGAGCTGCTGTGAGAAGCTGTTCGCCATTGCTTAAAGATTAAAGTTTTGCTACACTGTCGCGTCTTTTGTGTAAAGACAGCGTAATTGTACGCACCCTAAATAAAAAGGAAAAATGAGTAAAATCGCAGATTGACAGAAGATCAATTGCACAACCGAATTTTGATGGATTTAAAAATATATGAATTTTTCATTAGCAAAATACGCCCTTCATGGCGCCTGGTTCTGCTTGATGCCTCAGTCTGCATAAATATATTGAGGATAACATGACAAAGAAAATTTTAATTAATGCAACGCAAGCCGAAGAGCTACGCGTTGCGATTGTACAAAACAACGTTCTATTTGATTTAGACATTGAAACCACCCACCGGGCCCAAAAGAAAGCCAATATTTACCGAGCCAAAGTCTCCCGCATCGAACAGAGCTTAAATGCCATTTTCGTTGATTACGGCGCTGAACGTCATGGCTTTTTGCCCATGAAAGAATTGGCTCCGCAGTACTTAGACAAAGATAATCGCCCCAATTTGAAAGAAGGCCAAGAGATCATTATTCAAATTGAAAAAGAAGAGCGTGGGACCAAAGGCGCAGCGGTCACAACGATTGTTACTCTGGCTGGTTGCTATCTTGTTTTGATGCCAAACTCTCATCGTGCTGGTGGCGTTTCTCGTCGTATTGAAGGGGATGACCGTCAACAGTTAAAAGAAATCATGAGCCACTTGAATGTTCCCAAAGGCATGAGCGTGATTGCAAGAACCGCCTGCTTGGGCCGCAGCCAAGAAGAGTTGCAGTGGGACTTAGACGCCCTCTTGAAACTCTGGAATACCATTCAAGAAGAATCTGACAAGCAGCCTGCCCCTTTCCTCATTTATCAGGAAAGCGACGTCATCATGCGTTCAGTGCGTGACTATCTGCGTCAAGACATCGAAGAGATTTTGGTGGATGAACGCAAAGCCTATGAACGTGTTTTAGAATACGTGAAAACCTTGCGTCCTGATTTTGCGGATCGAGTTCATTATTATCATCAAGATGTGGGGCTTTTTACTTTTCATCGTATCGAAAGCCAAATTGAAACAGCCTTCCTGCGCGACGTCAAGCTACCTTCAGGCGGTTCAATCGTCATCGATCACACAGAAGCACTCACCTCAATCGATATCAACTCAGCCAAAGCCACCAAAGCCGGAGACATTGAAGAAACCGCTTTGCACACCAATATAGAAGCAGCGCGCGAAATTGCACGTCAACTAAAACTGCGTGACTTGGGTGGCCTCATCGTCATCGACTTTATCGATATGGAAAATCAAAAAAACCAACGCCAGGTGGAAGAAGAATTATCACGTGCTGTCGAAGGTGACCGTGCGCGGATTCAATTCGGAAAAATTTCACGTTTTGGCTTACTTGAAATGTCCCGTCAACGCCTCCGCCCTTCTTTGGAAGAATCGAGTGGCTTGACCTGCCCACGCTGTAATGGTCAAGGCACCATCCGTGGCGTAGAGTCGATTGCACTCTCGATTATTCGTTTGATTCAAGAAGAAGCCATGCGTGCAGACATCTTGGAAGTTCATGTTCAGTTGCCAATATCGGTAGCCATTTTCATGAGCAATGAAAAACGTCATTTAATCGCGGACATTGAGACACAAAACAAAATTCGCGTAGTGCTCATTCCCAATCCCAACATCGAAACCCCGCATTACGAACTCACCAAAGTGGTCAAATCCACGGATGAAGTCCGTGCAAGCTATCAAATGCAAGTGGCGGCTGAAGTTGAAAGCTTTGTTCCCACCGCGCACAAACTACTACATGTGGAACAACCCGCGATTCGAGAACTGGCCATCGGTAAAGCCCCTGTGAAAAGCAGCAATTTGAAACGCAGCTTCTCTCACTTTTTGAATAAGATCCAAGAAGTCTTCACGGCCAAAGAAGATGAGAAAAAAGAAAGTGCGCCCCTCAATATCCGCAATCAAACTGATCATCGCCCGCAGGGTCAACAACGCCCAGAACGCAACGGAAATCGTCCGGAACAAGGCAATCGCAACAATGACAGCCGACGTCGTCATGGCGGAAATCGCAACAATCCACGTCGTGACCGTGATCAACGAGAAGGAGGCAATCGCGAACAAAGAGAGCCCCGCCCTCCACGTGACAACAGTCATCCTATCCAAGCAAATGTAAACATACCGCAACACAATCTGGTTGAAAAGCAAAAACCCATCTTGATTGACTTCTCCGCAACCAATCCTGCAACGCCCGTGGATATGAAACCCCATCACACCACCGAGATCAGCCCCACAGTCAAGGCGATTTTAAGCAAGGCTCCCGCAAGTCAAGACCATTCTAAGCAAGTGGAAAGCGCTACAAAAATGCCCACTAAAAGCGTCAAGCTGGTGAAAGAAGAAGTGGTTGAAAAAATAAACTTCTCTGTCGAGCAAGCTCGTGAGGCCGTGAAAAAGGAACACTCTAAAGTGGGAACTCGTGTTGAAACCAGCACCTCCACCCAAAAAAAAGCGCCCTCACAAAAATACGTGAAAGACATCAGCGAACTGTAGGCAACCGCGTATTCCTGTCATCCCCGTGAAAGCGGGGATCTGGGCCTTGATGATCAAGACTGTCAGCAATCAAATAAATCAGTGATCGATAGGGGATGCCGCTTAATTTTGATAATCCAATTTGGCAACTCGGGCTCATGGAATAACCCTCTGTGCAACCCTGTGGAATCTGTGATTTCAGAGTGGCCAAAGCACTTTGGTTCAAAGCTTTTTCAAAAAATCCCTTGTCGCCCGCAAAGCCACAACAGTGGATATCCGCTGGGGTCATCACGTTTTTGGCGCAGGCTTGTGCCAATGTCAATACCTTATTTTCAAGCTTTAAATGGCGAAGGCTGCAAGTGATGTGGAGCATAACGGTTTTATCAAGACAGGTCAGCTGATCGATGGGAAGGGTGTCTGCAAGATATTCGATGACATCAAAGAGGGGGATCTTTTTGGTGAAGTGCGCCCTCATCATGAGAAGGCAACTTGCGGTTTCACACAAGATGGGACGGGTCCCCTCACAGGATAAAGTCCAGAGGAAAGATTCGAGTTCAACGCTTTTTTGCAGCGCCTGTTCGGGAAAACCTTTGCTTTTGAAGGCGAGACCGCAGCAGAGGGCATCGATGTTGTTAGGGATGATAAGAGTTTTGTTGATGGAAGCGAGCAGACGCGTCAGAGTTGCTTCAAAGGCTGATTGGTCTTTGTCGAGCATCCGTTCGCTGCAGGATTTGAAGTAAATGACATCCCCCTTCTCCCTTGCGGAGGAGGGTTGGGG
>CAYGFJ010000019.1:0-13916 GCA_964349115.1 uncultured Francisellaceae bacterium | reverse complement strand
GCTGATGGGCATCTTCGCGAATGCTCAAATGCGTATGAAGCACCAAAGTCTCGCCTACCTCAGGCAAATCATAGAGCGTGGTCATAGGAATGTCGACTTCATACCCCACACCACGGACATCAATCAAAATTGTTGGCGGGTGTTTCGCCATTAAAGTGCCTTCTAAGCGGCTGATCATTGAAGTCGTCCTCGTACTGTTTTGGTGGCGCCCTGCAAGTGTAATAGACTTCTGCTCGTATGGAAATGACAGAGTGCAACGGCTAGGGCATCTGCTGCATCGGCTTTCAAATCATGGTCGATCTTAAGCAAGACTTTCACCATGTGCATCACCTGGTTTTTGTCCGCCGCGCCATACCCCACAACCGCCTGCTTGATCTGGCGGGCTGAATATTCCGACACCGGCAGCCCATGATGAGCCAGGGTCACAATCGCGACCCCGCGCGCCTGCCCCAGCTTTAAAGCCGAGTCTGGGCTTTTATGCATAAAAATCTGTTCAATTGCGGAAGTGTCTGGTGAAAATGTTTCAATGACCTCAGTCAATCCATCAAAAATCTCTTTCAGTCGCAGGTCTACCCCTTCACTTTTAATGCGAATACATCCGCTGGAAAGATACCGAGCCTGATTGCCTTCAATCTCAATTAAACCAAATCCCGTCACTCGGGACCCTGGGTCAATGCCGAGGATTTTCATTATACGCACTTCACCCAGTGGGTATACGAAGCAAGGTCTTTGTCATGGGTGAGTAAAATCAAAGACTCTGTGATGGCTTGTGCAATCAGCATTCTGTCAAAAGGGTCGTGATGATGAAAGGGCAAATGCTCCACCTGAATACTGTGTTTCCAGGTAATAGGCAGGGGTTTGACGTTCATCTCTTCCAAAAAGCTTAACACCTCTGTCAGATCTAATTCCAATTTACCAAGGGCAACTTTGATGCTCATTTCCCAAAGAGAAGCGGAGCTGAGATAGATTGTATCTGCATTCTCGATGATGGAGCGTGCTTCTTTTGTTAGTTTTTTAGAATCCATCATGGCCCAAATTAAAATATGGGTATCACAGAGAATGTTCATTCCAACTTGCCTTTTTCAAAAGACTGGATGAGTTCAGAGGAAAGCGGAGCATCAAAATCAGGTGCTAGCTTAATTTTGCCTTTTAGGGCGCCAAACTTAAATTTTCGTACTCTGTTTTTAGGGAGGGGGGTCAGTTGTGCAACGGGTTGTCCAGCTTTGGCAATGATGAAAGATACATCATGTTGCAGAATTTCATCAATCCAATGTGAAAAGTGTGTTTTAGCTTCGTAAATATTAAGTTGTTCCATGGTCTCTCAAGAATATGTTGTGATCCTGCACATTATATCGATTTGATCAACTTAGTCAACAAGATGCCGAGGATTTTCACTAAGCCAAAACTTGTCTTGCCGCATCAACCAGAAATTGAGAGCGATTCTTTCCCGCCATTCTGGCTGCGTGGTCAATTTCAGTGAGTAAGCCTGTATCCATGGAAATATTGAGGCGTCGTAAATGACCTGTTGGGGGAGTTACGCGCACCAAAGCAGGCACGCCAGACAGATGCTCTGGTAAAGCTTCAAGCGCTTCAAGCGTTTGAGGTTGAGGCAATTTTTCTCCGCTATTTAGTAAACCTTCGATATGGAAAAGCAGGCCATCTCTTGCGTTTTCAAGAGCTTCATCAATGTTTGCACCGCCAAAGACGCAGGTCGCAAAGTCTGGGAATGTGACAATGTAATCGGCCCCCTGTTTTGAATCACGATGTACCAATGCAACATAAGTCAGTGACATTTTAATTCTCTCCTTTTTTGTTCCAATGTGCTTGTTTAAAAATGCTATTAAGCACGAAGTCTGGCAGATCCTTCAAAGGGTGTTGAAGGGTGACCACCCCTTTTTTATACGGATGTTTGAACTGATGATGGCTGCCCCGTACACGATCCAGAATCCATCCGTCTTCTTTCAGTTTTTTAATAAGTTCACGACTGTGATAAGTTTTCATGACCCTCCAGAGCTTGGGGAAGTATACACAAAAAAATGTGTATGGTCAAAGCTTATTCTTGAATCGATGCATTGGAATAGAGATTTTGGACATCGTCCAGGTCTTCCAGAAGATCCATCAATTTCATGAATTTTTCAGCGTGTTCGTGAGACAGAGGAACCTCAGTGGAGGGAACCATGGTGATTTCAGAGGAGCTGGGTTTAAAGCCTTTTTTTGCCAATGTCTCAGTGACGTGTGAAAAATCTTCGCGGGTGGTGATGACGGTGAAGCCCTCTTCATCAGTGGTGATGTCATCGGCGCCCGCGTCCAATGCAGCTTCCATCAGTGCATCTTCGTTGGTATCAGGGGGAAATTGGAGAAGGCCTTGCTCTTTGAAAAGGTAGGCCACCGACCCATCTGTCCCCAGGCTGCCGCCGTGTTTGGTCAGGGCATGACGCACTTCACCGACGGTGCGGTTGCGGTTGTCAGAGACGCAGTCGATCATGATGGCAACCCCACCTGGGCCATAGCCTTCATAGCGAATTTCTTCCAGATTGGCGCCATCCTCACCGCCAGCACCTCGCTTGATGGCGCGGTCGATGGTGTCGCGGGTCATGTTGTTGGACAGGGCCGTATGCACTGCCGTCCGCAAGCGAGAGTTGGTACTGGCATCCGCACCGCCCCGCGCAGCAATGGTGATTTCACGAATGAGACGGGTAAAAACTTTGCCTTTTCGTGCATCTTGCACTGATTTGCGATGTTTGATGTTCGCCCATTTGCTGTGTCCTGCCATGATGTCCCCGTGCCTCCTTTGTCTATTTGAATTTCGAGAGGGCAATGATTGCGCCCACAATCAAGAATGTCCCCAATGTATCCCCCCGAGTCCATGTTTCGTTGAAAATAATGAGGCCCCAGAAAATGCCTGTCAAGGCGACAACACCGCCCACCAAGCTATAATACACGGGACCTGCGAGATAAATCAGCTTAAAGAAAAGAATATATCCGATGCTCGACAAGAGAATTTCCAGCACAATCAAAGAAGAGAGAAAATTCAAGTGCAGTGCGTAGAAGGCATGAAGCGAGAGTAAAAAAGGCAGTAAAATCAAACTCGAGGCAAGCAACATGCCTGCTGCTGCGGTCAAGGGTGGGAGCCCCTCTGGTTTTAAGGGGTTGACTAAGAGATCACAGAAGGCAAAACAGATGGGCGTCAGCAAAACAAGCAGGGTCCAGGGGATGCTGTAGAATGTGGGCAGGACATTGTGTTGGAGAATCATAAGCAGCATGCCCGCAATGCCCAGGGCCAAGACGACAAATCGTAGAGGGCGAAAACGTTCTTGTCGAGACAAGAGGGCCATAGGGTAAATGAACAGAGGGGCTGTATTGACCAAAATGGTGAGGAGGCTGGAAGGCAGATGGGCTGCGCCAAAGTACATCGTCGTGTTGGGAATGGCGATGCCGATAAGGCCACAGAGGAAAAAATAGCGGAGAGTGGGGCCGCGGTGCGTTTTCAGCTGGATCCTGTGGCTCGCTGCGCGATCACAGGACGACGCGGTGGCGAGAGCCAGGGAACACAACACAATCGCTGGTCCAAGGGACTGCCAAAAGGAATATCCTAACGAAGGCACCCCATGGGTCACGCAATACCGAGCGATGGAATATCCTGATCCCCAGATGACGCCCAGCAAGATCAAGAGTATCGCTTTGTTGCGATACAGCATCACAGCGCTTGTCCCAGCATCACAGAGGTTCCGGTAGGCAAGCTCATGAGAAGGTCTTTTTCAAACACCATGATCACCGTGGAGCCAAAGTCAAAATAGCCCAGTTCATCTCCAGCCCGCAATGCAACAGGCGATTCCAAATGATGAATCTGAAAGCGATTCATCTCCTGACGGGTCCAGTGTGGGGCCAAAGCACTTTTAATGCCTGCCACCAATAAGGCGCCCACCATGACGAGAGCGCATTTCCCCAAAGGGGTATTCATATAAAAAATCATGCGCTCGTTTTTGGCAAACAGCCCATTAATATGATTTGCTGTCATTAAATTGACTGAAAAGAGCTTGCCTGGCACATAAACAATGTCCGTCAACACTCCCGCCAAAGGCGCATGCACGCGGTGATAATTGTGAGGGGCAAGATAAATTGTGGCAAAACTGCCGTGTTCAAATACAGGCGCTGAATGATGGCCGGCTAACAAGGCAGCCACGGTATATTCGCGTCCTTTGGCTTGAATCAAAGTCCCCGCTTTGATGGGCCCATGCTGACTCAAGATCCCCTCTGCGGGCGATCCCAATTGCCCATTTTTGGGAAAAAAGGAGCTGGGGTCCGCCGCCAAAGTCCGCGTAAAAAAGGCATTGAAACTTTCATACGACAGTGCGTCTTTATTTTTTGCCGTCGATACATCAATTTTATAGTGCCTGAGTGCCAGGCGAATCAGTCCATTTTTGATCAAAGAAATTTTTGAGTCCGCCAACTTCCCCACCCAACGCGATATCGTATGCTGAGGCACAAGATATTGGAACGCTAAAAACAAGGTGGTTTTGAGTGGCTTGCTTCGCAAATGGGGACCCCCTCACGTAAAATGGCCATTATAGTCAAAATCCCCGGGTTGCCAAGGTGTCAGTGCTTTTCGTGTGTGCGACAGAATATCACGCCTCAGCGCTGATGGGCTCAGGCCCAAAAAATGGGGACAAAATTGTTTCCTGGAAGCATTTTGTCAGAGAGACCCTCTTGGCTGGGGAAATCCGAGGTATTTTGTCTTCAATGGAAGAAGCCTTGATTTTTAAGCAAGCTTTGTATCAGGCCCTCAATGATCCCAATCTGGAGATGTGGCGGGATCATGATCCTGAGGTTTTATTGAAAACGCTGATGGATGCAGATCGACTCATGCAGTTGTATCTCATTCCTCTGGAGGCCTTAAAAGGGCGGGCCAATCCAGAGACGCTATTGCTGTATCGGGTGTTGCAAGAACTGGAGAGGCTGTTTCAGAAACAGAATGCAGTGACTTTTCTTCACGCGTTGCGTGAAAAGGGGGCTGTAGCGAGCCAGAGGATCCAGTTGTTTGGCTTTGTGGATTGGCCACCCTTGTATCAACGAGTGATGCCTTCAAACCCACCACAGCCCTCCCTTGTCAGGAAGGGGGTTTGCGTCCATTCTTACCCATCCCCAGAAGAAGAGCTGTCAGCAGCCATCCATTGTTTCGTCACAAAAATAAAAGCCAATCCCAATTACCGCGGGGCCATCGTCTTAAGCGACCGCTTATTGTCCAAAAAAACCCTGCGATTTTGGGCGAAGTATTGTTTGGCCAAAGCAGGCGTCAGCGATTGGCCCATTCGTTTTTCTGACCGAGAAACCTTGGGCGACCAAGTCCACTTTGCACAATGGGCTAAGATTGTGCAAGCGTCCCTTCCCAAAGACGGAGCTCAGCAATTATTGCCCTTTTTAAACAAATTGGGCGCCCAGCTTTTTGTGGAAGAAGCAGTTATTGCCAAGCCAGCCATTCAGTTTGTGGGTTATTTGGAAGCGGCGCATCTTCCGCTGGATGGGGTGTGGATGATGGATGCGAGTGAAGTCAATCTGCCTTTTCGCCGGACCCCCAATGTCTTGTTGCCCATGGATCTTCAGCGGAAACATGGATTGCATTGTGGCGCAGAGGCGCAACATCAGTACAGTCAAAATCTGGTGAATGCAATTTTTGCAGGAAAGGAAGGCTTTGCGAGTTTTGTCAGTCCTGAAGAGGAGTTGCCGGTGAGGCTGACGGGCCTGCTCAATGCTGTCCCCGAAGAAAATCCCCCCTTTGCGAGCGAAGCTCATGCAAAATCGGTGTTGTTTCCCGCTGCGCGGGAAGAGCGATCTGATCCCCCCGGCCCCCCTTGGTGCGAACTCACGTTCGCTCATGGGGGGTTCACGATCAAAGGCGGCGCCACGCTTTTGAAAGAGCAAGCCGAATGCCCTTTTAAAGCCTTTGCCCATTATCGCCTTAAACTCCGCGCGCCTGACGAAGAGGAGGCGCTTTTAAGTCCAAAGGAAAAAGGGATGGTCCTTCACGCAATTTTAGAAGCGTGGTGGGGCCATTGTCAGGATCAGCGGACTTTGTTGAATATGAAGGAGGATGAGCCGCTGGCCTGGTTTCGTCAGCATAGTCATAAAATCTTGACGCGAGTGTATCAAAATTTTCCAGAAGAATATGAGAAAGCTTTATTGGCCCTGGAGTCTGCACGTTTGGAAGGGGTGTTTCTCCGCTGGCTGGAGGAAGAAAAAAAGCGTCCGCCTTTCGCTGTGCTGGGGCGTGAAGTGAACCGACTGGCGCATTTGGCTGGATTGCAGTTTAAATTGCGTTTGGATCGCCTGGATCAATTGGAAGATGGCAACCAAGTTGTTGTCGATTACAAAACAGGGTCGGTGCGGGTGAATGAGTGGTTTTCAGAGCGGACGACCGAACCGCAATTGCCTTTGTATGCCGTGGCAGAGCCGGGAGTTCAAGGCTTGTTGCTCGCCAGTTTAAAGCCAGGGGAAATGGGTTATCAAGGCGTGGTGGCGCGCGAAGACCTGGCCTTTCAAAAAGTAAAGCCTTTGCCCAATTGGGATGCATCCATTCATAATTGGAAACATCAGTTGGAGTCGTTGGCTGTGGAGTTTCGTGAAGGGGTCGCCACTGTGACCCCCATCCATCCGCGCGTCTGCGAATATTGTGACTTGAAAGCCCTCTGTCGGATTGAGGAAATGAATGCAAGCCAAGAGGATCCAGATGAGTGACATGGCTTTGCGTGCTCGGGCGCTTGACCCCACTGTGTCGTTTATTGTTGAAGCCCCAGCGGGATCAGGCAAGACAGAGTTGCTGGTTCGGCGCATTTTGGCTCTGCTTACCCATGGGGTGGCGCCTGAAAAAATCCTCGCGATCACCTTTACGCGGAAAGCGGCGTTTGAAATGAGAGAACGCTTGGCGCGTTATGCTGCAGAAGAGGGCGTCTCTTTGCCTTTTCTCACCGAGCGTTTAAACATACTGACAATTGATGCCTTCTGTCAAAAAGTGGTGCTGTCTGATGCGCTGTCGTTGGGGGAGCTGGGGACAGAACGCTTGGAGGATGTGACCCCGCTCAAAACAGCATTGCTCTACGCTTTATTGAGTCATATTGTTCCAGACGATCCCTACCAAGAAAGCCTGATGACGCTGTTTCAATATTTTGACAATCGACTGGAGCAAGTAGTGGATCAGCTCTATGCCTTACTTGAAAAGCGGGCGGAATGGCTGCCCATTGTTTTGCAGCATGATGGAGCGGCTTTGCTAGAAGCCCAGCGTGAGGTTTTGGAGAAATTGGCGGAGGATCTCAAGATGCGTTTTGGAAGCACGGAGTCTTTCACTGAACTCAAAAAAATCCCGCCGCGAGTGTTTACCAAAGAAGGCGCTGTTCGCAAAAAACTGCCCCCTGATTGTCACTTTGATGAAGCGCAACTTGCCTTGTTAAAGGAAATAGAGATTCTTCCAGACCCAAGTACCCCAGTCTCAGCGATTTTGGCTGCTTTGCTGAAGCTTCTGCCCCTGCTGGTCGCACATTTTAAAGTGATTGTGCGAGAACAGGATGCCATGGATTTTCAAGAAATCGCCATCAGGGCCATCGCTTTGCTGGAGCAAGACCAAGACAGTTTGATGCAAAAATGGGATGCCCGCATTGACCATATCCTGGTGGATGAGTTTCAGGACACTTCAGAATTGCAGTTTCGTCTGTTGTTGGCGCTGACCCAAGGCTGGACAGCAGGGGAGGGGCGAAGCTTGTTTTTGGTGGGGGACCCCAAGCAATCGATTTATCGGTTTCGCAATGCGGAGGTGGGCCTTTTTCTCCGCGCGCGTCAGTCTGGCATTGGGGGGATGCCCCTTGAATTTATTCGTCTAGAACAAAATTTTAGAGCGGATAAATCAATTATCAGATGGTGCAATCAGGCGTTTTCGCAATTGTTTCCCAAAGAAGAAAATGCCCTCCAAGGCAAAATCGCCTTTCATCCCAGTATCGCCACGCGTGAATTTCCGGATGCCAAGGGAGTGGTGAGTCATTTTTATCGGGACGCACAAGAAGAAGCAGAGGGAGTTGCGGATCATATTGAGGCCCTTTTAAACAAAGCTGAGATACCCTCTATTGCCATTTTGCTGCGGGCCCGCAGTCATGCCAAAGACATTGTAGAAGTCTTGTCAGCGCGAAAGATTCCCTTTCAAATCAAAGCAACGGAGCGCGCTGATGCGGCGATGCACCGTCGGGACTTGGAAACTGTGGCTGCTGCAGTCTTGGATCAAGAAGATCGCTTGGCCTGGTTTGCCTTGTTGCGCAGCCCCTGGTGTGGAATGTCCTTGCAGGAATTGTTGACCCTGGCAGAAGCTTCAGAAGGCCAAACGGTGTGGGCGGCTCTCCAAAACACCAGTGCCAATACAGGCATTGCATTGCGTGAGTTCTTGGCGCCTGCCATGGAGAGTGAAGAGCTGCGTCCAGCGGAAAAACTGGCTTTGCTTGCCTGGAGCGGCTTAGAGCCGTTGTTACTCAAGCTCGCTGACTGTGTCTTGCCCCCCACGCGCGCAGAGCTCAAGGCCATTATGGCTGAATTAAGCCTCTCCCCTCATGCAACAGACAAAGGGGCTGGAGTCGAGATCATGACCATACATCAGGCCAAAGGCCTCGAGTTTGACCATGTTTTTCTACCCGCGCTGCATCGGCGAGTGCGTGGCAATGATGTACCTATTTTGCTGTGGCAAGTGTTTTCATTGGAAGAGCAGTTTCATTTCTTGTTGGCCGAGCGCCCGGTGAAAGGCGGTGAAGAGACACCCCTCTATGATTTTCTTCGCGCTCTGGAATCCACACAAAATCAGTATGAACTGATGCGTCTTCTGTATGTGGCCCTGACCCGAGCTAAGAAGGGCTTGGTCTTGACGGCTGTTTTGGATGAAAGTGAAGAGCCCATGAAAGTCCCCAAGAGCACTTTTTTGTCTTTGCTCTCTCCTATGCTTCTTGGTATTGATTTTGACGGGTGAAAACAATTTCAACAAACCAGGTTTTTCACTCCTTGCAGCCCGCCAGGCTTGAAGCAACGCTGTTTTTAAGCTTTGTGTTAAAACCGGAAAATCAAAAAACATTACAGAAGAATTTGACATTTATTTCTGTAATGGACTAAGATCACCGAGCTACACCAAAACTAAAAACAACAACAAAGGAGATGAGCAATGAAAAAGTCCACCCGTACTCACAGCTTGAACCATAAATTGGCAAAACATAGTTTTGTCCCATTCCTGCTCTCAGCCTGCTTTTTAACAGCAGCCCTGTTAGCTTCAGCAGGCTTTGTCGCCGTCGGCGATGGACCTGTTCATCCTGCCACCCAAAGCGTTGCTTTTAACTAAGGGGCAGTGATTTTTCTTGGTCGCATATCAATTCCTGATTCGCTGTTCGAGTTTGTATAGCCAACGACACAGCATCTGATTGCTGTAGCATAAATGCCACATTATTTCTTCTCGTAGGCGAAAAGTATTTTTATATTGCTGGTAAAATACTTTTCTTTGTGCGAGTGCTAATAAGGGTGTGCGGCACGTTAAAAAACTCGCTTTTCTTTTAATAATGGCTAATTCTTGAGAGTATTGATGATGGGTATGCGAGTCCATTTCTTCCAACCCCTGAAGCAGGGTAAGAGAATCGCGATAGACAAAATCCGCATCGGTTAAACATTTTATCCCACAAGATCCGATAGAGTTTTTCCGATAAACCGCCATCACCCTATTTATATAAAGCGCGCCGCTGTTGAGCGCCGCTAGCATTTGTAGAAAATAATCCCCTGCTAATATTTGGCCAAACCATTTGGGTAATGTATCGAAAATGTGCTTATCCATCATAATAGAAGGAGTAGGGCAGAAGCCCGCTGAACCCAAAATAACTTCATTGGGGGTAAATATTTTAGAATATTCACTATGCCGAGATACGATTTCATCAGGCCGTGTTCCATCTGCGTAATGCTGTAACGCCGGATGAAAGCTGATATGGCAATGTGGATGCTCTTGCATAATTTTCACTTGAATTTGCAGTTTTTTAGGGTCAGTCCAATAATCATCCCCTTCACATAATGCGATGTATTTTCCTTGTGCGCGCGAAACAGCAATGGGTGTAGGATTAATCCCTTGTGAGAATTGATTAACCTCTTGTAAGATAGGTTGAATCAAAGTAGGATATTTCGCTGCATAGCGCATAATAATTTCTGCCGTTGCATCGGTCGAAGCATCATCATGGAGAATAATCTCAAATGGAAAATCTGTTTCTTGTGACAGAAAACATTCAATGGCATCAGCAAGATAGGGGGCTTGATTGTAAACAATGCCAATGACACTGACCAGCGGAGGAGACTGGGCCGTCCATCTTGCTATGATTTGTGCTTCAGTTTTTAAAATTTTCATCTAAGGGGTTCTTATTTTTAATGTTTTTATAATCCAACCTCGACAGAGAGAGGAAAAAAAGCCATTCACAATCAGTATAATTGCGCTAAGATAACACAATGTAGCCAAGGCCTCAAGTTTGCTCAATATGGAAAAGTGGAATGATATTCTGGTGAATATCAATAGGGTTATTATTGTGCTCAGCAATATTGGCAAAAGATCTTTGAATAGCCAGGAGTAGTGAATGCCCGGAGCATATTGTCTGTGAATGATAGGTGTCCAGATGCAGAATGAAATAACATTCATGACAAACCATAGGATAGCGGCTCCCATAGCCCCATAATGAAAGGTAGTCCAAATGATTAAAGGTACCCAGATGACTGCAAGGAACGTGTTGTAAATCACATGTAATCTTAAATTTCCATAAGCGTATTGCAGATAAAATTGAAATGCAGAGATTGTTACGCAGCCATTGCCCAGCACATACCAGAAAAGAATGGGACCTCCCCAAATGGCTGTAGCATGATTTCCTGTCCAGATATACAGCAGTTCAACTGGAAATAGGGCAATGATGCCGGTGACGCTAAATACCACCACAGCCATGATTTGCGTGGCATTTCGATAAAGTTTTATTAATTCCTCTTCTTTTTGTTGAGATAGCAAACTTGTCATTTTTGGCAGAATCGCTTGACTGATGGGGCCAGATAATAAAGAAACAGCACCGGCCATCATTATCACCAAGGAGAAATAGCCATAGTTTGATAATGATAAAATATGTGAAAGCAGTAGCTTATCCAGCTGCGTTAATAAAAGGTAAAGAGTACCCACATAGGCGAGGCTAGTGGTAAAGGGCAGAATCTGTTTAATCGCTTTCCATGAAAAAATGAAGCGATTGGGGGTGCTTGGCATGAAGCGATAGCACTGAATGCCTATGATCCATAATTCAATCACAGCAATACATAACTGGTACTCAAAAAAATGTAGTGGGTTCGTGGTTGCGAATCGTAATAATGTCCATCCACCAAGATATTGGAGGCTAAGAATAAATATATTGATAGCATTGAGCCAAACTTGACGCTCTAAACCTTGAAGACCTGCACGATAGAGATCTGAAAACCAACGTAATGCAATCATGATGCCCATGAGAGTAATACAAGAGGCAACTTCAGCAGTGCTTAATGTTTCTGTTTGTAGCCAATGGCTTGCCAGCCAGTGGCTGCTGAACATGACCCCCAGAGTAATAACGACAGCCACGATTAAAAAAAGTATTTCTAAGCTATGCAGCAATTTTTTAATCTCAGAAAAACAAAAGGATTGATTACGCCTGAAGGCAATCTCTCTAGCAAAGGTTGGCATTAAGCTTAGATCAAAGGATCGTAACCAAGTTTGTAGTACAGTGAACAGTCCAATTAACCCAAAAGCAGAGGCCCCCAAGTATTGCAAATAAAGAGGAATAGTCACAATGCCAATTAGAATTGTATATCCTTGACCGATATAGTTGGCAATGGTGTTTTTGATCAGAGACATGATTTACGGCAGTTGATTGAGTATTGCATAACCCACGCCGGTTTTGCCAAAACCATTTCCGTTATAAAACATAATGAGTTTATCATCCACCTTGACAATGTAAGGGTAGCACATCATTTCACTGTCCCAGCCATTTTCTGAAAGACCGATACCAACTTCTTCATCCTTGCGTTCCCAAGCGATACCATCTTTGGAAGATGCATATCCGATGCGATATCCTCCCTTGCCCCCATTGCGGTATGCGATGCTGCCACGATAGCAATACCACATATGGTAAACATCTTTGATTTTTAGCACACAAGGGGCTGCAAAAGCTTCGTTTTCGTGTAGCTGTGGAATGCAGGTTATATTTGGGCGTTGCCAATGTATGCCATCAGCAGAGTGTGCATATTTAATCACATACACAGGTTCATATTTATTTTCAATTAACTCCCATTTGGTCCCTGAGATATACCACATTTTCCAAGCATCTTTTTCATGTAGTACACAAGGAGCAGCCACCAGGTAAGGCTCTGACAAAGCGCGCTCTATAACGGGGCCTTCATAATTGCGTTGAAAGCTTAATCCATGATCACAACTACTGGCAAGGCCGATAGCAAGATGATAGGAAGTCGTAACACGTTGATTCCAACCGGTATAATAAAGAAATAAACGATCATCCTGTAAAATGAGACTTCCAGGCATGACCCCATCATCATCAAAGGTGCCAGGTTTTCCAAAAGAGAAAACAGGCTCTGGATGTAAATAAAGAATTTTGCTGGGATTTTCGATATCCACATCTAAAAAGCCCGTTTGACTTTTGCCGAATTGATTACGTGAAGAGAAAAAAACCCGTAAGCGATCAGGTAAGACGAGCACTGTAGGAATTTGAGCGTGAGTTTTACTCCATTCAGTATGTCCATCAGGACAGAAAATGAGGCCTTTTTTTTGCCATTTCATATAAAACTCCTTAACGTCAGGATTATGTTATTTTAATAAGCTTTGTGCTGGGTGATTTTGATTTCTCAGTATTTCCTGGCGAGAAAACAGATTGATCTTCTGTATTTTTAAGAATAATTGACCCTGCGCCAATAAAGTTTTCCTTGCCAATTTTTATATTATCTCTTAAGGCAGTATTTACGCCAATAAAAGTATATTCCCCTACGGTGACACACCCTGAAATGACGACATGTGAAGCAATGAAGCAATGGTCTTCGATGGTAGAATGATGCCCAATATGGTTGCCGCTCCATAGAATACAATTATTGCCAATCTTCGTAAAAGGTTGAATGACATTATTTTCAAAAATGAAGCAATTCTCCCCGACTGGAGTGCCATAATAAAGTGCTTTTGAGCTGATGTAGCTAATGAAAGAATAGCCTTTTTGTTTAGCCTGGTAATATTTTTCAGCGCGAATTTTGTTGACGTTACGATAGCTAATAGGGATAAACATTTTATATTGATCAGGTGGATAATGCATTTCTACATTTTCAAAGGCGATTACTGGTAGGTCATGAAATTGAGGTTCTTTTAAAAATGGTTGATCAACAGTAAATGCAACTACTTCATGATCAGTATCATGTGTTAAGTAAAAATGCGCAATTTCCGCAATTTGACCTATGCCAAATATCACTATTTTTGCCATACTGAATCCTTGATTTTTCATTACTGTTTATTATTTCGAGATTTTAGCATTTTTTTCATTACATTGATGACTTTAAGGCAGTTTTTTTCCGAGTATCGCTGATCTAAAGGGAGGGGCCAAAGATATTTGGAAAGATTTTTTTCTACTTTAAATCCATTTGATGAGTCTCTATTTAAACACTCTTTCCAAAAAAAAGGAATAAAAATTTTCTCATTATACAATGATTCTCGGTTAACTTGGTCTGTCATCAGGGGGTAGCAAGAGGGTATCATATTACCTAACTCAAAAAATTTCAGGAAATTAAAATTCGATAGATGTTGCGCATAAAATAAAAAATTACGCTGTCGAATATTTTTTACTTTTTCGTAATGAATATGCTTTAAATAATAT
>CAYGFJ010000018.1:0-14022 GCA_964349115.1 uncultured Francisellaceae bacterium | reverse complement strand
ATTCTTGGCGGCACCTGGAAAACATTTTATAAAAAATCACGCATCAAAATTTATCATGATATTGCAATGACCCATCCCGTGTTTGGGGATGATACCCTCTATGCGCGCAGCAGCATTTTGAGTGTCAAAGCAGGCGATGATCCACAGCTTGGCGAAGTAGAAGTACTCACTGAGGCACTCAATCAAAAAAATGAAACCGTTTCTAAAATTCACTATACCGTTTTGATCTATAAGCGGGGTCAACATCCTGAAGATCAAGTACGCCCTCACAGCTTTAAGCCTGTTAATCATCCCAAATTTTCAGCCTATCATGCCAAAGAAAATGGGCTCATGGAACAAGCCGGCCTGTATTATGAAGACTTTGAGCTGGGTGAGATTTATGAGCACCGCCCAGGCAAGACTTTTTTTGAGGCGGAAGTCTGGCAGCATGCCATGCGCTCCACAGAATGGCATCCCTGTCATACGGACCTTGAGTATATTAATCAATTTCACGCCGGCAAAATGCCTGTTTCAGATGCTTATCTTTTGGGTGTCGCGACCACATTAACAACTCGCACTTTTGGTCGTGTTGTGGCGAACTTAGGTTGGGTCAATACAGAGATTCTACGCAGTCTTTCTGTGGGTGACAGTGTATATGTGGAATCAGAAATATTAGAAAAGCGGGAGTCTCACTCTCGCCCAACCCAGGGAATCATGACAGCAGAAACGACAGCCTATAATCAACATCATGAAAAAGTGCTCTCCTTTCAACGCAGCTTCTTAGTATACAAAAAAGGGCTTGGACCGTATGAAGCAGCGGGATATTAAATAATAATTAAAAGGATAAGATCATGAATCAATTTGAAACGATTTATCAATCTAAAAAGAAAAGTGCCACCGAGGCTGCAAGAATGCTGCCTAAAAATGGCAATTTGTGTATTCCCTATTTTGGGGGCGTGCCTTTTGATTTAGTGACGGCGATTGCTGATGCGGCTAAGGCCGGAGTCTATGATCATCTGAATTTATATTGCATGCGGGGCACCACCCATATGAGCGAGCAACTCTTTAATGCAGAAGTTGCAAAGCATATCACTTTTCGCCCGTTCTTTATGGGGCCAGATGAACGTGCTTTTCTAATGAAAGGACTCAAAATTGGCAAAAAATATATTGAGTATGTTCCAGGAGGATTTAGTCAGATTCCGGGACTAATGGCTGATGTCATTGGGATTGATACGATTGTCATCGCGGTTTCGAAGATGGATCAGCATGGCTATTTTTCTTTAGGTATTACTGGTGCCTATACTCAAAGAGTGATGCGTAAAGTCCGGCAAATTATTCTTGAAGTGAATGACTATATCCCACGCACTTTTGGGGATACTTTGATTCATATTTCCGAAGTCGCTGCAATTACCGAGTGCCACAACGCTTTAGAGGTCTCTCCCTCTCGTCCAGCGAGTGATATAGATCAAAAAATTGGCTCACATATTATTGGGCATATTGATGATCGTGCCTGCGTGCAATTTGGGATAGGCGGTGTGCCGAATGCCATTGCATCCATGCTCAAAAATCATAAAGATTTGGGAGTTCACAGCGAATTGTTGGCGGATGGTATTGTGGACCTGGTTGACTGTGGTGCGGTCAGTAATCGATATAAAAAACTCAATCCCTATAAAACGGTTTTCAATGTGGCCATGGGCACACAGAAAGTCTATGATTATGTCAACGATAACCCAGGCGTAGAATGCTATGGTGCTGATTATGTCAACGACCCCTACATCATTGCTCAAAATGATCATGTCGTTTCAGTGAATGCCTTTGTAGAAATTGATTTATCGGGGCAGGTCAATGCTGAATTTATGAATGGCCATCAATACAGCGGCCCTGGGGGTGCGCTTGATTTTGTGAGAGGCGCAGTGCTTTCTCAAGGAGGCAAAAGCTTTTTGGCCTCACAGTCTACCGCCGCACATGGCAAAGTTTCTAGAATTGTCCCCAGGTTGAATTCGATTACCACTGATCCACGCGGAGATGTTCAGTATGTCGTGACAGAAAATGGCATTTGCAATCTTCAAGGTAAATCAACTTCTGAACGTGCTAAGGCTTTGATTGCACTCGCTGCACCTGAATTTCGTGAACAGCTTGAAGCGGAAGCGTTAAAATTAAATTTTTGGCGATAACCGACATGGAGGTTTTGGTTCAGACGCGGGTAAAAACATTTTTTGAAACCGTGCAACAGAACATTTGTGTGAGGATTCAGGCAGAAGAACCACAACTGAAATTCCTTTTGGATTCCTGGAAAAAATCAGACTTAGGACAAGGCGTCTCAGCCGTTTTGGAAGGCGGCACCGTCATTGAAAAAGGGGGGGTCAATTTCTCTCACGTGTCAGGCAAAGCGTTGCCAGGCAGTGCAACGGCACGCAATCCCCAATGGGCAAGCCAGCCGTTTCAAGCAACAGGTGTGTCGGTGGTCATTCATCCTCGCAATCCTTATGCGCCCACTTCCCATTTTAATGTACGGATGATTGAAGTGGGCGACCACTGGTGGGTTGGCGGCGGGTTTGATTTAACGCCGTATTATGGATTTTCTGAAGACTGCATTCTCTGGCATCACTGCGCAAAACGCGCCTGTGATCAGCATCATCTCGATTTTTACCCCCAATTTAAAGCCGCCTGTGATACCTACTTTTTCCTACCCCATCGCAATGAAGCACGTGGGATTGGTGGGATTTTCTTTGATGACCTCGTGTTTGCCACACAAGAAGCGGCCCTCGCTTTTCTCCAGTCGGTGACAGAAGCTTATATTGAAGCCTACACCACAATTCTTCAGCGTCGAAAAGGCCTGTCGTTTGGAGAGAGAGAACGGGCGTTTCAAGCCTATCGACGTGGCCGTTATGTCGAATTTAATTTGATTTACGACCGAGGCACCCTCTTTGGCCTGCAATCACAAGGGCGGACAGAGTCCATTTTGATGTCACTGCCGCCTCACGTGGAGTGGCGCTATCACTGGCAGCCGGAACCGGGTTCGCCTGAGGCGCTGTTGTATGAAGATTTCCTGCCTGCGAGGGATTGGATTTAGGCGCTCTTCTCACTTTGCCATCACAGCCTAATATTTTTTCCTCTTACGACAATGTATGATACAATGCACCGCATAGTGAATTATATATAGGTCTTAAAAATGAAATCTCGCGCTCTTCCCACTTTGCCTTTTCCTGTTGTCCGCGCCTTAAAAAAATTGGGTGCTGACATCTCAGATGCGCGACGTCGCCGCCGCATTCCCACTGCGCTGATGGCTGCGCGCGCTATGATTAGCCGCAGCACTTTACGTCGTGTTGAAAAGGGTTCCCCCGAAGTATCCATGGGCATTTATGCAACTATCCTCTTTATTCTGGGCTTGGATGCCCGCTTGGGAGACTTGGTGGATATTCGCAAAGACGATGTTGGCATTGGCTTAGATGAAGCGCGATTGCCCAAGCGAATTCACATGCCGCGTGAAAAGAAAAAGGACACTTAACGATGAGCGACAAACTGATTTTTGTTTATATGGATTTGAAGGGCTTGCCCTACTTTGTGGGGCGGCTCTACACCCGCAATCGAAATGGCCGTGAAAGCGCAAGTTTTGAGTATGATCGCACATGGCATGAATACCCAGATCATTTTGCCTTGGAACCTGCATTGGAATTGTATCCAGGCCAATATCACACGGGCAACGATCGTGTTTTATTTGGCTCAATTCTCGATTCTGCGCCAGACCGTTGGGGTCGTACCCTGATGCGTCGTGCCGAACGTAAAAAAGCTGAGCATGAGCGCCGTGACATATGCACTTTGAGTGAGATCGACTTTCTTTTGCAAGTCGATGATGAAACACGTCAAGGTGCACTGCGATTTACCGAGGTATTGGGTGGGCCTTTTCTCGCACCAGCGAAGGATTCCATTCGTGTCCCACCCTTGATTGATCTTCCGCGTCTTCTTTCTGCCGCCGATCACATTGAAAATGATGATGAAAGTGATGACGATTTGCGAGCCTTGCTTGCTCCAGGTTCATCACTGGGCGGCGCAAGACCCAAAGCATCAGTTCGTGATCGCGATGGACGACTGCTTATTGCCAAATTTTCTCGCCTTGATGATGAAATCGACCTTCCAAAATGGGAAGCCTTAGCCCTCCATTTAGGCCAAGCATCAGGCTTGCAGGTGTCCACTCATCGCCTGGAACACATAGGCAAACGCTCAGTATTGTTGATAGAACGCTTTGACCGCGTTGGAACGCAGCGAATTCCCTTTCTCTCTATGATGAGTTTATTGGGTGCCACAGACAATCAACCGCACAGTTATCTCGAAATAGCAGAAGGTTTGCGCCGTCACAGCATCTTGCCCGCAGAAGATCTGCCAGAATTATGGTCTCGGATGGTTTTCTCAGTGCTCATTTCCAATGTGGACGATCATTTGCGCAATCACGCCTTGTTGTGTCCAGACGGCATTGGTTGGCGGTTGTCTCCTGCTTATGACTTAAACCCCACACCCACTGAGTTTCGCCCGCGTCGTCTCTCTACTGCGATCGTCCCAGACAATCACGTCGCATCCATCGATCTGGCCTTGTCTGTTGCAGAGCGATTCACCCTGACTCAAGTGGAAGCCAAAACCCGGGCTGCTGAAATTGCCCGTATTGTCGCCACCTGGCGAACAGCTGCCAAAAAATTAGGTGTACTACCAAAAGAAATCGATCGAATGGCCTCTGCCTTTGAGCATCACGATTTGCAGCAGGCTCTTTCAGGCAAAAATATTTGATATTCCCTCACATTTAAACACAGGTCATCACACTTTCGATGGGTTCACGAATGTGGGGATTCTGCTCCTTCACGCGATGGCCAAAGGCGTTGACGTAAAAAGTCAGTGTCTCTGCGAAAATGGTGGGGGAGATAGGTCAAATACACCACCACAAAAGAGGAAGAGGTGATCTGCACCTGATCCCAACAGGCTTTGTGTAATTTTTCGCGAAGGGATGCCTCTTTTAGAACCAGAAAATGCCAGGGTTCAATATGAGCGCACTACATCCACAACAGCTTGCCAGTCGTTGCAAAGCAGGGCGTAATCAGCGCCAGCGGTGAAGCACTGTTGAACCAATTCACGCGGGGAACCTAAGCGGGCGACTGCTTCCATACCCAGGTCATCGCTGTAGATTTTGCCCTTGAAATGAAGTTGTTTGCGTAGGATGTCGGTCAGCCAAATGCGCGACAGAGAAGCGGGCTGATTGTCGACCGCGCTGTAAATCACATGAGAAGCCATGACGCCAAACACGCCGCGCTCGATAAAGTGAATGAAGGGGTAGAGATCATGGGTCAGCAATTCATTCATGCTGCGTGAATCCACGGCCATTTCAAGATGGGTATCAGCCGAAGCCGTGCCATGACCTGGGAAGTGTTTGATAATCGCAGGCATTCGTCCGCGTTGCATGCCACGAGCAAAGGCAGTGGCTCGGGCAATCACAGCGTCTTCGGTTTTGCCGAAAGCACGATTTCCGATCACGCGACTTTCTTTGTCTACATCCACACAGGGGGCAAAGCTAAAATCAACTCCTTCGTTTTTAAGCTCTCTCGCCATCACTTCGCCATACAGCGAGAGTTTGTGTTCGAGCATGTCGCTGGGGGCGGGCAGTTTTGTAAATCCATCACAAAACCGCTGAACTCGCCCGCCTTCTTGATCGACATAAATGGCCAAACTTGGGGTTTTAATCGCATGAATGTGAGCACATAGCACTTTGAGTTGTGCAAGACTGACATAGTTGCGTGTAAATAAAATAACCCCGTGAATCAGGGGAGACTGCAAAATAGCAGCCTCCTCTTCCAGCAAAGCAGGCCCTGCAATACCGACGATCAGTTGGGACATAATGAACTCCTGATTAAATGCTCAAAATTATACACTGACACGAATTTTTGGGTAGCCATCCATGACCCATGTTTTTTCAAAATCCCAGCCTTCGTATGTCTTTTGATCTTTCATCTCAGCGTCTGTTTTTCCGATGCCTGCATCAGAATTTTTTTGATGGGAGGTGTCAATATCCCAATATGCGCCTGAGACATGCTCACGACCATATCCAACAAGACCGCCGACACGTTCAGCGCCTGAAACTGATCCAATGGAATACACATTGTAGATCGTTGCTTCCTCTACATTGTCTCCAGAAAATCCACCCACAAACATTCCGCTTGCATTCACGGTGGTGTTGCATCCATCATTCATCAGCTTGCCCATTTCTCCATCATTGCCCCCCGAAAACCCACCCACATTGTCGATGCCTGTCACGTCCCCTTCGGCATAGGAGGTTTCAATCACCCCCATATTGTCTCCAGAAAATGCACCGACATGATCTGCATCTGGGGCATGAATATGTGCCAGTGAATAGGAGTGCGAAATGCTGCCCAATTCATCATTGCCACCCACGACGCCCCCAGCAAAACCGCGTTGAGCTTCAATATTGACCTCGGCAAACACTGAGGAAATTTGACCCTGATTGGCCCCCACCACGCCGCCTACACTGTTATAGCCAGAGATAGATCCATCAACTGTAATATTAGAAATATGCCCTTGATTGACCGCAACCAATCCGCCCACTGTATTAAATCCACTGAGCTGCACATGGGACAAGGTCATATTAGACAAAATACCTGCCTGTCCCAGCACGCTAAACAAACCCAGGCGATAGGACTTTGTGCCCGTCACAGTGAGATGGTCAATGACATATCCCTGTCCGTCCAAGTTTCCAATAAAAGGGTTGTTGATATCTCCAATGCTTATCCAGGCAAAATTGGCCAAATCAATATTTCGTCCCAAAACATAGGTGCCCGCCAAATTTTGATTGATATTCTGTAAATCCTGAGCGTTGTCAATTTGCATGGCCACTTGCATTTTTCCATGAATCCAATCTTGATAAGGATTGATTTTTGAAGTGGATTTCATGCTGCTGCCATATCCATCCAAAGGATAATAGATAATATTGACAATGCCATTTTTGAGAAAAATGGGGTCATTGGTGCCTTCGATCATTAAATTCCCATTTTCCAAACCGGCTTGATCCGTCAAAATACTGACATTACCTGCTGCTGTATTTTGAATGGAGCCACCCCCTGACAAAATCACATTGCGATTGGCAATCAGGCTTAAGTGATGATTGCTGTTCCAGACAATGGGCGAGGCCACGACCAAATCATTGACATTGCTGGGTGTCGCAATGCTGACATCTTCAGTGGCTAGTTCTGTTTCGATGAGGGCCGCCTTTCCACTGTCAATCACGAGGGGGGCGGCGAAGGTCGCTATGGGCAACAACATACTCATCCACAATACGGTTCTTTTCATTTTTTCACTCCTTATTTTAGTTAAAAATCTATTCCTTCAACTCCGGATCTTGCAGCGCTGCTTCCTTGAAATTGGCGGCGGCGTCTTTGGGGTCATGGAGTCTGAGTTCAGCCAATGCTGCATTTTGGTAGGCTTCTCCTGCATACAGATTGTCAGGATTGTTGGCGGCCTTAAGAAAGTAGGACAAAGCGGCTTGGTTGTGGCCTGTTTGATACAAAAAAGTGCCATAATCATCTTGAATGACAGGGTCAGTGGGTGCGAGAGAAACAGCACGTTGATAATACGATGCTGCTTCCAAGAAATTTCCCATTTTCACAGCATCATAGCCTTGACCAACAGCCACTAATGCATCGTCAGGCGCTAGGCGCGCTGCTTCCAGCAAATGAATCTTTGCAGCTTCCGGATTGCCATCATCAAGCTCAAGAACAGCCAATTGAGTGTCAATTTCAGCCACATGTGTATGCTGAGCGTCCGTGGCAATGGGTGCAACGGCACAACCACCTAAGGCAAATAAGCATAATAATATGAGAAGTTTCATGGCGCAGTGAGTTATAAAAAGTACTGAGCATTTTAAATTCTTACTGAGTGCTTGTCAAGCACATAAAACGGAGCCTCTGCCTTTCCTCTGCCTTTCCTTTACATTTTACTAAATAATATTTAAAATATACCAAAATTTAAAAAGTAAAATATTTCCAACATGCACTCTCCAATCATCATTCCTGATTTCCTCCTGAAATCTGCAGGGCGACGCCGCCTTCAGTATAACGATGCGGGTCAAGGCACTTTGCATCCTGAACGCTTGGCAGAAGGCGAATCCAAGGCCTGGTCTCAATGGAATCCTGATGCGGATAAAAAAGAATATAAAACCCTTGTGATCAGCGACTGGTCTTTGGGTTTTTATCAAGGGGCTGACACTGATATTAGCCCTGAGCCCTCTCGACAGATCTTGGTACAAATGTTTTTACAAGACTTGGCAGAGATGGGTTTTCCTATTTATTTTTTACAGGATGATGATTTAGTCGCTTACTCTCCTGACTTAAACTTTGCTGAAGTCTTTGAGGGCATTGCCCCCCGTTCACCATCAAAGATTACAGAAATCGCCTCAGACCAATTGCCATCAGGCTTGAAAGACATCGCCGTTTTAGATTATGTGCGTTTACGTGAACTCATGAGCATCAATGACCCCACGACCCTGTTCGAGCCTGCTAAAATTTTAATCATTGATCTAAAAAAAGCCTCCTCTCGATTTCCACTCCGCACTCTTTTAGCATCGCTTGATGAACGCGATGTCATACATTCTGCTCTCAGCCCGTCAGAATGGATACAAAGCAATACTGCTAAACTCATGGATGGCAAGCCCATTCACTACACACTATCCTTATGCATAGACCAATCATGCTTAAACATAAACCGAAGTCGCATAAAAGTGTATAATAGTGGCTGGGTTGCGCAAATAAAAAAATACCCCCTCGATGACTTGCTCGTTCGCTTTGAAGACAACTTTACCACAGAAGCGATGAGGGATGAAGCCTACCTGCTTCTCTTGCACATTTTAGAAGCCACACTTCCCACGCTCACAACCCTCAAATTAGAGGCCATCGATCTCAACCGCCTTGTGAGCCAAGCCCATCCTGGAGCAGGGCTGGATTTTTCCACTTTACAGAAACTCACGCTATACCAGTGCATACACATAGAATCGCTGATCAACAAAACCACTCAATTACGCGCTTTAACCATCGAAAACGCAGAAATAGAATCTGCTTTAGTGCTTCCTTCCAGCCTGCAGTCTCTTCATCTGGATGTGGTCGCTATAAAACCGTCTGATCTACTGAACATGCTCATGCCGCTCTACAAGCTGGCCTATTTTGACTGTAATATGGTTCGAGCTTTAGCGGATGAGCCCGACTTTCCAGCCTTGCCCACTTTGGTTCACATGCGTCATTGTTCAATAGCAAACAGCAGATTGTTAACAAGCCCTTTATTAAAAATACTCCTGGAAGCAATGCCCGCATTACAATCCCTGGTGCTGAATGAAAATGATCAATTAGACGCCCTACCCCCTTTGATGCCTCATGCTTTAGAGAAGCTACAGGTACTGGACTTGGAAAACCTCACTGGCCTGATCCACAACCCCATTGCTGACATTGATTATTTGGCTTGGATCAAGCGCCCGAAAGCACTCCGCTTTTTGCGCATCACCCTGCCTAAAACAGGCATGGATGGGGACATTACTGATATTTTGAGCAGGCCCGACTCGCTACGCCGATTGTATTTGCACCCCACCACGGAGCGTGACCCCAGCCCTCTATGGGTTTATCAAGCTGAAAAATTACAACACCTCACCCTCCATTGGGTTGATTTTGAAATAGAGCATGTCATCCCAGCGCGCCTCGCTTCTCTGATCGGCCTCCATCTTGTCAGCCCACAGCTCAGCGAGGAAGATCTTGCGCAATTTCTCTCTTACCCCTCTCAATTAAGCAGTCTCGTCATAGAAGATTTCAATGAAATCACAGCTGCTGCTGGTGGCTTTGACTTCTACCCTTCTTTTTCAAGACTCAATGAATGCTGGCTGGGGTATACAGGTGACACACTCAGCGATTTTGATGATGGAATACCGCCTTCGCCTCCGCAATTGATCAGCAGAATCTTGGCAGGCAGCCCTCATCTCAGAACGCTGGCCTGCATTGCCGTTTCTTTAGAAGATGGCGTTCCACTCAATACCCTTCATCACTTGCAGATATTGGAATATATCAAGCATGCTATCTCAGCCCATACATTAGAGCGCCTTTTGTCCAGAACCCCTAGGCCACTTGTGCTGCACCTTGATAAATCCAACCCTGCTAGCGTCATAGCATACCTCAATAGCGTCCACCCTGATTGGGCAAGCGGGATTGATATACAAGGGAATGATGCAGAGGCTGCAGAGGCTGAAGAGGTTGAGGAGGCTGCAGAGGAAGCGGATGAAGAACAACCGGCTGTTTACAACCCTTACACCCTAGACAAATTTTTCCATTTATCCGCACATTCTAAGCATTTTAACCCAGACCAGCTTCCTCCAAAAAGTTATGCCCAGACTTACATCATTCATTGTTTTTGCCAATATTTAACATGGGCTCGCGCTGAGGACGAAGATAAAGAAAGTCTGACTAAAAATATTGCTAGTTATCAGCAGGGTTTATGCACCTTCCTCTCGTCCTTATTTTTAACAGGAGTCCCTGCAAATGAAGATGCAGGCATAGAAGCCCATTCGCTCGTTTATTACTTTGATAAAATTCATTCATATGATTGGAAAAAGGCAAGTGAAGCGCAGAAATCAGCGATTCTGAGCGACCCTGAAATATGCCATTTTTTTCATGTCCTGCGTGCCTGCACACAAAGAAGAGCAGACAAAAGAGCCCCCTCTTTTATCGGGATCTTTCAGCAGAGGGATTTAGACCTATTGATTGCAGCGCATATCCGCCAAATGGAGACCGAAGAGGGGACAGAAAGCCATTTTTATTTGGAGAACACATGGCACGCCTGTGCCTTGATTTTAAGAGGGGATGCTGCTTTCTTTTATGATCCAAATCAACCTGAATTTTATCATTCACTACCTCACGGGATGGCACAACACTACTTGCCATTGATCGAGCACTCACGCATTTTGCACCAGCACATTATGGAGGCTTTGGGCCCTGCATTGATGGTTTGCCATGACAACCCTGAAGGCCCAGAACAATTCTTGCGCCCCGTTTCAGAGGAAGAGCTTCTTCCCTTTATCCAAAATGGAGGCTTATTTTTCTGGGCCAGAACAGAACCACTCAATTGGCGTGCCCGCTTTCCTGTGGAAGGCACCTCTCCAGCAGTCAAAGAGGCCTGTCTAACTGCTTTATTTTTGAGAAATACGAATTATCAAGCCTGTTTGCATGCATTGTTACTGAAGCCAGATCCCGAGGAGGGTGCTGCAGTGATTGAAAGCCTCAGTCAGTGGCTGAATGAATTGGGTGATGAGTCACTGCATCTGTTTAAGAAAAAATATAAAGAAAGCCTCACAATGCTTAAGCCCTCTGTGTTGGAAGTCTGGAGAGGGCGCTTGAATGAAATCAGGCCGATACTGATCGACCCTGCTTTTTCATTGTGTACCTGGCTCATCGATGCCTCGATGGCAGTGAAGCAAATAAAGGGAATAACATCGCCAGATGGCGCATTAGCACTGCATGAAAGTCAGCGTATGCTTCACCCCCTGATTCTTCACTATTCAAACAAAACCCCTTTTGATTCGCAGGAAAAACTAGACGCTGCCCTACTCACCGCCCCCTCCCAGCACATTCTTCTAGAATTTGCGTCTGCCCCTGCTATCCGTTCTTTTCTACTTGAGTTTCAAGGAAAAGCGTGCACTGCAGGCAAACCTTGTTTTGTCATTCGCAATTTTGAGGCCTTACGCTGTGCGCGTGATGCGCTGAAGCTGAGTGATGATCATCACACACTCTGCCATGCTCAAGCTCCCCAAGGGGATTTGTTTGATTTTATAGCGGTTCATCGAGGAAATTCTTCCCTGCTTTTTGTCGTAGATTGGTCTGCCTTTCAGCCCAAAGAAATCATTCGCGCCAACACCCTCATTGATGAAATCAATGCACGTGCTGTAGATGGAGTCCCCCTGCCTCGTCCTGCAACAGTGATTGGGTGCGTGGATCATTCCAGACAAGACTGCTATCTGGGTCAAGATTTTTTAAGGCGACATCAGCATCACTGGATTTATTCCTTCCCTCTGCCTGAAATACAGCACTTGAGCACGCCTTATGCTGCTGCGAATTCATTTTTTGCAGCGGAATATCGCCTCCCTTCTGTCGAGATTAATTTGTATGAGTCAGCCAACTGGAAGGCTTTGCTTCTGGGGAAGACCTGTCTCAATGAACACGGCTTTCAATTTGAACCTGGCCCACTCTGTGGGCATTGTCTCAGTGGCAGGGCAGTTCACTACATCATCAAAAACCCACCCTGGCAAGACCCTGAATTTAGGGATTTTTGGGATGAGTTGCAGCTTCACAATGCCTTCACTTTGTATGGAAAAAAATTCTCTCTGCCAAAGGAGAGCACTTTTTCGTATGAAGAGGGATACACCGCAGAAGACCACCCCAGCTTCTCAGATCACCTCGATGCAGGAGCGATAGCAACACTATACCTCAGCCCCAGCACATTGGCTCAGTTCTTTTCCAACTATACCATCACTCCTGAGGGTGCGCTCAGACAAACGCCTGGCTTCTTGGAACTTGCGCGCGGCAACACCCTCAACTGCCATCTCACGCGAGACCTTCCCCCTGGAGAAATGGCCCTATTTTTAAAACATGCGCGCGACCATCATGTCACGATTCATCTCATTGATCAGCGAAACCCGCCCCTGCCTCAGCTCAGCGCCACGGAATTCAGCACCCTTGCAAGCCGGCCCGAAACCTTGGTCATCAGCGTTGATGAATTGCATTGGAGCGATCTGATGGATCGTGTTTATTATGACAAGGACGATCCAAGGGGGCCCCTGCATTTTCAGTATATTGAGCAAGGGCTTCTCACTGCATTGCGCGCAGGAAAAATAGTCGTCTTAAAAGGGCCTCTGTCCGCAGAATTGATGGATCGATTGACTCCACTGTTGAAGGCTGAGCCTCTCTGGATCAACAATCAGTTTGAGCACTTCCCAGGGCGACTTTTACTGGCAGCACACAGCCCTGCTCCCGCCGAAGTACCCCCTGATCTTGCACACGGCGCTTTCGCTACTTCTTTTACATCTGCCCATGATTTTGAAACCGCCATCTGCAATGTGCTCTTAACCCGCTTTGCAACTCACCCACTCATTTCTGTTGCGGGCCCCACTGGAGGAGGCAAAACCCATTTTTTCCGCAATGCTGAAGTGTTGAAAGCCGAGGCTCATGTCTATTTTGGCGAAGACAAAATCAGTGCCTGGGCGGAATCCTCTTCGGAAGATGGAAAGCCTCTTGTTTTGGTCATCGACGAGGCCAATTTACATCACAGCCAATGGACTTGCTTTGAAGATCTATTCAACCCCCAGCCCAGCCTCTACATTCATGGCAAGTATTATCCGTTAAGCCCTCATCATCGAGTTGTGTTCATTGGCAACCCCCATGAATATGGTGGAGAGCGAGGACGATTGCCTGTGTTAGAAAGGCATCCTGCATCCTTCAGCTTTCCCCCGCTGCCCCCTGCGTATTTGCGAGAAAAAATATTGGCCCCTATTTTGACTGATTTGTCTCATGCAGATGACTTAATTGCCCGCTATCAGCATGCAGCATCCTTTCGATCCAAAGGCAAAGCAGTGGCCGCCTCTCCACGCGATTTACAAATGATGGCCATGGCTGTCCAGGCAACGGGCTCACTGTCTGCCATTACGCCTATTCTTGACAGCTTACTGCCCAAAGAAGCCTATCGTGACTTCACCCCCCCAGATGATCGCCCCCTTGCACTGCTTGATCTTTTGCTTCAAATCAGAACTTTACGAACAGCGCCCATCCATCAAACTTGGGGCCTCTCTGCTTTGTCCATTGTTGGAGAAGCAGGCGCAGGGAAAAGCCATTTTGTAGAAGCAAAACTAAAGCAGTATGGCGTACCCTATGTCAAAATCCCTGCCACCTGGCCCGATGAAAAAAAATATGCCCGACTGATAGAAGCCTTTCATGCAGGCGAAGTGGTGCTCCTCGAAGAAATCAACAG